>JAWVYE010000194.1:0-4312 GCA_033722905.1 Desulfobulbales bacterium | reverse complement strand
TGTCATTATTTAAGATGAGGTTACCCCGTTGTTATGCTCAGCGGCATACATTCCAACACCGACAATTATCGTTAATTATAGAATTTATTCTTTAATATTTCAGCAATATTCTTATTTTCATGAGGCTTGACTGCGCTTCGCCACAAAACTCCGCACTCACCGGCATAATTAAAGTCTGCTTGCTAAAATTACCACATTGTGGCACCACAGGCACGCTGCTTGCAAAGACCAGAACAAAGGCGCTCTGGTCGCCTGGGTAATTAATTAGATAAGAGTCTTTAATTTTAATGAATTAACCACCTACCTGAAAACTTTATTAATATTGGAGGTTTTACGAATGACGACAAAAAACAAAAGTATACATACCCATAATACGAACATCACAGTGGCAGAGGTTCTATTTGGTATTCTTTTAGGAATTGGTTCAATCGGTGCCATCTGGGCCTCAACTACCCTTTTGATTCGTCTGCTGGCGCCATAGCAGGTCTGATATCTGCTTTTACCTTTTTTTTTATTCTCCCTGGTAATTCCCTCCATGGCTCAGGATGTGACATTTTTTGTATCAATACAAGCCCAGGACATGACAAAAAATGTCACTCCTGCTGCTTGTGCATTGTACTTCCCCAAGCAATATTTTTATGCAACAGACTCTCATTGCTGATTGACCCCGTACCTTGCCTTGATGTACAATATATGTAAATCTTTACTTTAACGTATTCCCCATAACCGACTTACTGCAACAGATTGATTTATGGAGGTGCCATGAATTCTTTATTTGATCCTTCAAGCATCAACGGCATGGCCTTGGAAAACCGCCTTGTCCGCTCGGCAACATGGGAAGGAATGTGCGCTGATAACGGCAGGCCCTTACAGAAACTCATATCATATTACCGTGACCTGGCCCTTGGCAAAGTGGGTCTCATAATAACCGGCTATACATTTGTAAGTCCTGAAGGTAAACAGTTGCCGGGAAAAATGGGGATTCATACCGACGATTTTGCTGGTGTCATGCAGGATATGACCAGCACGGTCCACGACGCCGGCGGGAAAATATGTATACAGCTCGTACATGCAGGCGGCCAGACAGATTCAGGCAATGCCGGCCGGCAGCCTCTGGCCCCTTCTGCTGTAAAAATTGACCAGTACCCGGAATTACCGGCTGAAATGGATCACGAGGATATTGCCAGAATTACAGCTGCCTTTGGCGAAGGGGCCCGCCGGGCAAAAGAATGGGGCTTTGACGCAGTCCAGCTCCATGGAGCCCACGGGTATCTGATCAACCAGTTTCTCTCCCCCCTGGCTAATCAACGGCAGGACGAATATGGCGGTGCAATTGAAAACAGGTGCCGTTTTCTCCTGGAAACTTACCAGGCTGTCCGGTCTGCCGTGGGTCCCGGCTTTCCGGTTATGATCAAATTAAACGGCGCCGACAACCTTGCCGGCGGCCTGAGCCTTGCAGATGCTGTATTTGCTGCAAAGGCTCTTGATGACGTGGGAATCGACTCTATTGAGGTGAGCGGCGGCACCCCTGCTTCAGGGGATCAGAGTCCTGCGAGGATGAAAATCAACTCGCCGGAAAAAGAAGCCTATAACCTTTCCCTGGCGAAAGCGATCCGCGCGGCTGTAAACTGTCCCATCATGGTTGTGGGAGGCTTCAGAAGCTTTGAGGTTGCAGAGAGAACCGTCCGGGAATCGGCGGAATACATAGCCATGGCCCGCCCTTTTATCCGGGAGCCTGACTTGGCAAAACGCTGGCAGGATGGTGACAGAACCGCAGCCCGCTGTATCTCCTGCAACAGCTGTTTCAAGCCGGGCCTGAAGGAAGGCGGCATTTACTGTGTCGTGGAAAAAAAAGAGCGGGAAAAAAGTCAGGGGAAATAATCAAATTGAAAGCCCGCCCCGGCTGTTACAGGCAGGGGCGGGCTTAATTCTTGGTCAGAAAGAATACTGCAGGCCGAGGATCCAGGTAAAGTCATCCTTTTCAAACCCAGGGCCTGGGTCAGAGTTGCTCACCCAGATATTACTCAACTTGAGAGACCAGTTTGCCCCGATATCAGTGCTAATGGCTGCCTCATTGCGGAGTGTGTATTCACCGGTATCATCCAGGTTCGGATAGATAACGAATTGATCTGTAAAAATTATCCTGTCAAACAGTTTGTAAAGAAAATTAATCCCGATCCTTGCCGAGATCCAGTCATTGTCTTCACCCAGGTCACGGTCCTCATTGGTATAAGAAATACCGGCTTCCAGCGCCAGTGACCTGTTTGCCTCATCCCATATCTGGTAGCCGAAACCGGGGCCCACCGATGTACGGAAATTAATATCCTGGAACTCATCAGAGAGCATATCAACATTGAGGTAGAGGTACCATTTAGGACTCAGGAAATAATCATATTTCAACTGGCCCCAGGTATTTTCAGCAGTGCGTCGGCCATCATCCTCTGTCTTGTTGTAAAGGAAGTTTATCAGGAAACGGTCATTATCCGTTCTTCTGACAGCCAGGGCACCGGCGGAAACATTCATGGTATCGGAATTGCCGTCCTGCCAGCTCCCGCCCACGGAAACATTTCCTTTCCACGTTGCCGGTTCTTTCGGAGGAGGATTGAGGGCTACAATGTTATCAAGCCCGACAGTCACTGCTTCCCTTCCCGGACCC
Source organism: Desulfobulbales bacterium (assembly GCA_033722905.1). Lineage (GTDB taxonomy): Bacteria > Desulfobacterota > Desulfobulbia > Desulfobulbales > BM004 > BM004. Next base: position 1,656 of record JAWVYE010000194.1, on the reverse strand, counting down.
TCATCAACAGCAACCTGGTTACCGGTGGTAGTGGTAATTTTTCCTTTGAGAATTTCACCATCGGCTAAATGGAGTTCGACCGCTTCAGAACTGCTTATCTGCCGTACCGCTTCAAATTGCACATTAATAGTGCCGGAATGACTGGTATCCAGGATCATGACACCATCCCTGATCTCAATTATTTTGCCGGTCAACCTGTCACCATTGTCCAGAATCACCTCGTCAGCCACAGCAGTCCCGGTGAAAACACCTGCCAGACAGACCAGCAGACATACTGTTCGTATAAGCCCATATCCTTTCATCGCCATTTTCTCTTCCCTCCTCTTCGGTTAATACGTATGATGTTCAGAATATAATTGTAGATATAGGCCAGCAGCATAATATGACCATGCTGTTTCTTGCAACAGTTTTACAATAAAAAAAAAACCACAGGCGCTCCCAAAAAAACACCTGTGGCTGTAATGAAATTAAAATGATCTGATTACTGCTTTATGGCAGCCTGCAGCTCTTGATATTATTTGAAAAAATGGATGAGTAGCGAGGTAGAAACCCAGACGACCCACAAGGCAATGATACCAATGACCGTGCACGTACCGACATCTTCCCTGGTGATCTGGGTTACCCGGCTTTTGCCGATTTCATGTTTACGGATTCTTTTCATAACAACACCTCAAAATTCATGATTTACAGCATGTTGCATTTTGATCTGTGTTTTTTTCCAGACCCAAGCCCCCGTATTCTCTCACTTACAAATAATGCAATAGCTGTGCCACGTGAAGCTGAAAAACATGGCTGCGGCAGCGGCAGAATGCAGAAGCAGAAGGTTGCCGCTCCGGTTGCAGCAGGAAAAAAATAAAACTATTTTAACCGGGCAAAGGGCTATATTTTAATCCAGGGAGGCAGAGGGGTTTCCAGGGCATACACCAGAAGACGGAAGAATTCCGCCTCCTTCATGGTAATTTTTTTGTCATGGACAAGACTCTGAAAGAATGCGGTTATCAACGTCTGTTTCACCTTTGGGTTGAGCTGAGCCAGACGGTTCAAAACCCTGCCCAGCCTGATTCTTTTACATTCTTCCTTTGTATGGTAGCGAAATGTCGCGCCGCTTTGGTCCAAAGTTGCCGCAGCTCCGGCAAAGGCCTGCGCAGCGTCGTCTTCTGCATGCCCAATATTTGCAAGCAGGGTAAGGACACAGGATACATCATCAGCGACCTCCTGGATTGATTCAATTTCCTTGACAGTGTGCTGCGGGGTAATAAAATTCTTTTCCAGGCGCCGGACAACAACATGCTCCAGGATAAACTCGAATATGCTGATCCTTTCATCAATCCGGACAAGGCTGCTGACATTTTCCTCAAATTTCCTGAACTGCTCCAAAGACATGGAACGTAGCGACGGCATTGACAGATCCATCAGGGGTAAACGCGCCTCTTCATTCATGGTCAGCATCAGGGGCAGAATTTTTTCGGTTGCCGCAAATACCGGTCGATCGGCTACACTTCTAAGGTGCGCAATCTGGTTGGCCTGCACCTCCTCATTTTTGTCGAGCAAGAGCCCGTAGATCACTGCCCGGGCACCAAACGGATCACTTGCGGAATCAAGCAGCTCGCGGGGTAAGGTTTCAAGCAACCTGCGGGCATATTCCATGTGTTCCCT
>JAWVYE010000193.1:0-4315 GCA_033722905.1 Desulfobulbales bacterium | reverse complement strand
ATCCGGAACCTCGCGGCAATCAGCGCTTGGTACAGCACTGAACAACAGCAGGGTGATATAAACAAAGCAGAATGGGACAAATAAAGCCCTGCCTCTGAACCGCTTTCTGCGGCTCCCTGGATTAATACGGATCTGCGCCACGAAATACCGCCCTGTTTAAAATTTTACCGCCGGCGCTTTTTCCGAGCCCTCTTCGGCTTTGAAAGGTTCTTTCCTGGGCAGTTTCAGGATGAAATTGTTTGTAAGGTTGTTGGGGAATATCCGTATGGAGGAATTGAATACACGGACAGCGTCATTGTAACGGACCCGGGCCACATTTATTCTGTTTTCGGTGCCTTCGAGCTGGTGCTGCAGGTCGAGAAAATTCTGGTTCGCTTTCAGGTCAGGATACCGCTCAACCACGACCATCAGCCGGGACAAAGCAGAGCTCAAGCCGCCCTGGGCTGCCTGGAACTGCGCCATTGCTTCGGGGTTGTTAATAACATCTGCGCCTATCTGGATCTTGCCGACCTTGGCCCTTGCCTCGGTAACCGCGGTCAGGGTCTCCCTTTCATGGGCGGCATATCCCTTGACAACCTCAACCAGGTTAGGTATCAGGTCGGCCCTTCTCTGGTAGGCGGCCTCTACATCACCCCAGGCAGCAATAACCGACTCATCATTCTGCTGAATTGTATTATAGCCGCAGCCGCTCAGACCGGTAAGCAGCACAGCACCAAAAACAAACAGGAAAAGCTTTTTCATGATGTATTCTCCTTTTAATAGAGTGGTATGTCTTTGTACTGTAATGTCAGCCATACTATTAAAATAAGCGGTTAGATGTCAACGGTTGAGAAAATTGCGGCCCCCACGCTCCATCTCCAGCATGCCAATTTTATTACTGCAGGCTTTGCCGGATCGCCTCGACAACATAGGGATAGAGATTCTGCACCACAACCTGATAGCCGGCCGGGGTCGGATGGATGGTATCCGGCTGGTTCAGGGAGGGATCTCCTGCCACCTGCTCCAGAAAAAACGGCACCAAAATTATATTCAGTTCCTCTGCCAGGGCGGGATAAAGGGCGGCGAACTCTTCTGTGTAGACCGGGCCGAGATTCTGCAGCATCTGCATGCCGGCAAGAACGACTTCAATTTCCGCCGCCTTAAACAGAAGCACCGCCTGGCGGATGTTTTCCGCAATTATCCCGGTGGGGATGCCCCGCATGCCGTCATTGGCCCCGGTTTCCAGAATAACAATGTCCGGCTGCTGGTTTATTATCCAGTTTGTCCGGGATAAGGCACCGCTGCTTGTCTCACCGCTGATGCCGCCATTGATTACCTGCCAGTTATAACCGTTCTGCTGCAGTTTTTTTTGCAGCACAGCCGGATAGGCATCTTCTTCCGCAACCCCCAGACCTGCGGTCAGGCTGTCGCCCATTGCCATTATTGTGCCGTCGTAGACTCTGTTGGCCGGGGCCGGCGGGTTTGAATCCGGGGTGGGTTTTTGCTCATCCGAGCAGGAAACCAGCACAAAGACGCCCAGGCAGAAGAGGAGCCCGCAGAGTTTTTGAAAAACAATTTTTTGACAGCCGGTCTTCATATATCAGCCCCCATACCGGAGAAATCCTGCCGGTTTCTGTTGCAGTATTTCCCGGGATGCCCCGAGCCCTACCCCGACCACCAGCAGAATGGTTATGATGATCATGATCGTTGTACTGACGGGCAGGGGAGCGTAGGAAATTGAAAACACCCTGCTGCACACGATCCAGCTGCCGATCTGGGCCATAAACACGGCCAGCAGGCTGCAGGTCAGGGCAATAATCAGGTTTTCCAGGCTGAACACCCGCAGGACAAAACCGGATCCGGCACCGAGTATTTTATAATACACGGCCTCTCGAATTCTTGCCAGCCGGGTTGCAAAGATCGAACTGATGATGATCAGCAGTCCCGCAATAATCGAAAAGGATGTGAAGAACTGCACTATGGTGGTGAGCTTGTGCATAATCCTCGCCAGTACGTCAATGGTCTTGGCGATGTCAATGACGCTTATATTCGGCAGCTCTACGGCCAATCTGTTCTGCACCGCGGCAAGCTCCGTGCTGTCCATTTTGGCGGCGCTGAATATGGTCTGGGGCGCTGTCTTGAGAGTCTCTTCCTGGAAAATAAAATAAAAATAGGGTCGCACCTGGGACTCTGTTCGGGTGCGCAGGCTCGTTACCCTGGCCCTGATGGGAACTGACTGAATTTTGAATACCAGCAGATCACCTATGCTGATGCCGCCAATCTCCGCTACCGTGTCCAGGACGGAGACCGGCACTTCATCGTTCCTGGAGAGTTCAGCGCTGCGGTCGCCGAAAAGCGAGTTGCCTTCAAGAAGCTGTTCGTCATCGAGCAGGTAATCCCGGTAGGTAAGGTTGAATTCCCGTGACAGGTTGTCCCTTCGGCGCTGCAGCTCTTCCTTGCGGTCAATGGCGCGGTTGTTGATGGAGATCAGCCGGGCCCTGACAATGGGGTAGAATTCAGGTTCCTTGCCAAGAATCCTGGCAAAGTCTTGGCGCTGTGAAGGTTGAATATCCAGAAAATAGGCATTCGGCAGGTCCGGGGGATAGGATTTGATAAATGTGGCCTGCAGATTCTGCTCAATGAGGTAGATGGAAAAAATAACGGCCAGGGCTGCGGCAAGGGTTATGGTAATTGCCCGGGTGGCGTTTTTTGGTCGGAAAAGTCCCCTGATTGCCTGGCGTAAAGCAAGAGAGCGCGGCGGGTATTTTTTCAAGAGCAGCAACAGAAGCTGGATAACGGATGCAGTGAGTCCGAGCAGGCCCAGGAGGCTGAGGACAAAATAGATCCCCATGGACAGATCCTCAAGCTGCCAGATGGTCAGGCCGGTAAAAAAACAGATTATGACAACAATAGCAGCAAATTGAGCCATGCCCCCCTGCAGGGTTCCGCTTTCCTTGCGGAAAATGGCGGCCGGTTTCAGGTCTCTGATTCCCCGCAGCGGTAAATAGGAAAATAAACCGACCACTATCATACCAAGCAACAGGCCTTCGAAAACAGCGGTCCAGGCAATAACCAGGTCGACACTGGCCGGCAGGATGCCTGCAAACAGAAGGGGGAAATAGAGCTGCAGCAGAAAACTCAGGGCCAGTCCCAGCAGGGTGCCGGCAATTCCGAGCAGCATGATCATAACGATGAAATGGCTGCAGATAAAACGGTTTGTGGCGCCAACAGCCTTCATCACACCGATGGTGTATTCACTGTCCCGCAGCAGGGCCTGCAGGGCGGTCTGGATGCCGATACCCGCCAGCAGCAGAGTGAATATGCCTATGAGGTTAAGAAAAAATAGAAAGTTCTCAAAGAACCGCTTAATGCCGGACTCTCTATTTTCAAAGGTGCTGATCCGTTCCTGGCCTGTGTCGGCAACCTCTGCCAGCTTTGCGGCAATCCGGTCAACCTCGGCTGGATCGTGGATTTTGACAAGGTAATTGTAATGGATGCGGCTGCCTTTTTGTATCAGATTGAGATTTTCCAGGTCAGCGGCAGCAACAAAGATGCGCGGCCCGAAGGAAAAGAATGAAACCGGTCGGTCCGGCTCCGCAGTAACAATGTCGGCTATGGTCAGTTCGGTGGAGCCCAGCTGTAACCGGTCGCCCGTTTTGACGTCCAGGCGGTCAAGAACTGATTGCTCAACGATGATTTTTCCCTGTTTGAGAACCTCTGAAAATTTACGTTCGGAAGCCAGTTCCACCTTGCCGTAAAAGGGGTACCCCTCCTCCACCACCTTGAGGTGGCTGAGTACCGATTTCTCCCCTTCCGGATTGGCGGCCATGCTGTAAAACTCAAGAGCCAGTGAGCCTTGGACAAGATTGCGGGCCTTGTAGTTTTCTATGGCCGAGTTCAAGCCGGGCGACAGGGGGTAGTGGGTATGAATTATGATATCGGCGGCGTGCAGTTGCCTGGCGTCCTTGAGCATGGAACTGCGCACCGAACTGCTGAACCCGCCGAGTGAAACCAGGATGAGCAGGGACAAGGCCACACAGAAAACGAAGATGAGAGCCTGTTTACTATGGCTGCGAATCTGTCTTGTTATGAAACGGAGATGGAGCATTGTGTCTTTATTGTTTGCAATATGGTTAATAGTACCCGCATTTTTTATACCTGGATCCTGCCGTCAGCCAAGCGCATGATGCGGTCGGCCTTGCTGCTGATTTCCCGGCTGTGGGTAGCCAGGACAAGTGTGGTATCAAGTTCTCGCCGCAGTTCCAGGAGCAGTTGCAGTATGGTTTCGCCGTTAACGGAATCCAGGTTGCCGGTCGGTTCGTCGGCAAACACTATT
>JAWVYE010000192.1:0-4324 GCA_033722905.1 Desulfobulbales bacterium | reverse complement strand
GGTCCGATGCCAGCATGTCCTCAAGCTCCGGCTGACCGGCGAGAATGATCTGCAGCAGGTTTCCCTGGGTGGTTTTGAGCTTTGAAAGCTGCAGGACCTGCTCCAGGGCCTCAAAGGGCAGCTCATGGGCCTCATCAATAATAACCAGGTTTTTGTGACCGGGATCCTTTTTTTCAATTAGAAACCGATACAGAGCATCGATGAGATCTTTCGTGTTGTCAGGTGTGGAATCAATGGAGAACGCATAATTGATGGCCTTGAGAAGCTGCAAAGCATCCGGCTTGGGGGTGGAGATATACGCCGTGTTAACGGTTGCACCAAGGTTGCCCATAAAGGCCCGGCAGAGAGTGGTTTTGCCGGTACCGAGCTCCCCGGTAATGCTGACACAATCCTTGCCGTGTGATATTGAAAACAGGAGCTGGGCCAGGGCGTCCTCATGGCTTTTGCCGAGAAAGATATTCTCAGGGTCCGGAGCCAGCTTAAAGGGCTTTTCCTTGAAACCAAAAAAATTATTATACATAGGCGCCTGTAATGTGATAGAAAACCCGGGAGCAGGTTAACTGTTTCTCTTTGTGCCTGAATAGGTGAATGCCTTGCTGATCATTTTGATAAATGACCCCTTGTCTATGCCGATGTCTTTGCCGCAACTGCATTTTATCTTCTGAGCCTGAGCTGTAAAGGTATATTTTTTGGTAATTTTTGCCTTATGACAGCGCAATACTTCTCCAGGGCCGATTTTGTCATATTTCCAGAGCTTGTTTTTGCAGGCAGCGCAACGGATAACTAACACACTGATTCCAGGCAGGGCTTTAACGTTAACGTACTTTTTGCATCCAGTTTAAAATATTTTTTGGGGTTGCCTGTGGCTGTTCAGGCATTACCATGAAGTAGACTGTTTGAAACCGGCCGAACGCATTTGTGTAAGAATTTTTTTAAAACATACCGTAAGTGTCGATGATTTAATGTGTATTTGTTCATCATTTTGTATTATGCCCTATTATTAAAGAAAAAGAAACTACCAGATTTGCAGAAATACTAAACAGGCTTGCCAGGAGACCTTTATGGAAGACGGAGATGGCTGGAATATCGGGCGGCTTTTGAGCACCTCAAGCGCTTACTGGCGCTCAAGTACTATTCATACAGCGGTAAAACTGGAGATATTCAACGCTATTGGCGCTGAACAGTTATCAGCAGCAGAGATCGGCGAAAAAACCGGTGCCAGTGAGAGGGGGCTTACCATGCTCCTTAATGCCCTCACCGCTCTGGGACTCGTTGAGCATACTGACGGCTGCTACAGAAATAGCGGCTTCAGCCGGGAGTGCCTGGTAAAGGGCGAGCCGGGCTATATCGGTTATATCATTATGCACCACTTTCACCTGGTTGATGCCTGGGCTAAACTGCCTGAGGCGGTAATGGCGGGGAGCCCGGTGGACAAACGGTCATATGGTGAGGAGGTGGAACGGGAAAGTTTTCAGATGGGCATGTTTAACCTGGCCATGGCCATTGCCCCTGCGATCGCCGCTTCAGTAGACCTGGGGGCCAGGCGCCGCCTGCTTGACCTCGGCGGCGGGCCGGGTACCCATGCAATCCATTTCTGCCTGGCAAACCCTGCACTGAAAGCAACGGTTTACGATCGCAAAACCACAGAGCCTTTTGCCGCTAAAACAGCTGAGAGGTTCGGAGTTGCAGACCGTATTGACTTTATCGCCGGCGATTTCAATGCGGACCCGCTTCAGGGGCCCTATGATGTTGCCTGGCTGTCCCAGATACTGCACTCCAATTCCCCGGATGAATGCCGGGCCCTGATCCATAAAACCCTGCAGGCTCTGGAGCCGGGCGGCCTTATCCTGATCCATGATTTCTTCCTGAACGACACCATGGACGGCCCGCTTTTTCCGGCCCTTTTTTCCCTGAACATGCTGCTTAACAACCATGGCCGCTCCTACTCTGAAAAAGAAATATGCGCCATGCTGCAGGAAGCGGGGGCCAGGGAGATAGAGCGTTTGGACTTCCGGGGGCCAAATGATTCGGCCATCCTCTGCGGCACCGCCTGAACCGGCGGCCGGAACATGCTGCCGGCAACAATTATCTGCAGTGGGCATGGTATGGGCCCGGGACATGCAAAGCAAAGCAGCGGCTGCGGGTCTTATTTTTTTATGCGGAAGCACCGGCAGGGATTGAGTTTTTTGCAGGCATCAACTGTTGACGTTGGCGAGAAAAGTGCTGTATGATAAAATAAATAATAATAAAATCAGTGAAATAAGATGTATCTGGAAGGTCCCGCGTTCAGCAGCAGGGCCGAATAATATCAACAGGTTACAAACGGCAGAGCCGCCGGCCGCAAGTTTTCGGCAGCCCGGCACCCGCTTTGGAACCGGCAAACAATGACAAAGAATGAAACAATGCGCTCCATAACAATACTCCTTAATTTAATACTGGTGGCACTTATGAGTACTTCACCTGTGGCGGCGGAGGAACTGGCCCATCACCTCCATAAAACGACCCTGGATAACGGCTTGACGGTTATCGCCAAGGAAATGCCCGGAACCAGGGTGGCAACGGTCCAGATATGGGTCAAAGCCGGTTCAGTGTATGAAAATACTGAAGAGGCCGGCATTACCCACTTCATAGAACATATGATTTTCAAGGGCACGGAGACCAGGGGCCCGGGTGAGCTTGCCGGGGCCATTGAGGGGGTGGGTGGACGGATAAATGCCTATACATCCTATGAGTACACGGTCTACCATGCCACCCTCTCGGCAGTCTACTGGGAAATGGCATTTGAACTGCTGGCTGAAGCGATCATGCATTCGGCCTTTGACCCGGTCGAGCTGGAACGGGAGATAAAAGTCGTCCTGGAGGAGCTCTCCATGCGTTATGACCGGCCCAACGTCATGCTCTTCCATGAGTTGATGGCCACAGCTTACACCACGCACCCGTATCGGCTTCCGGTCATCGGCAATAAAGAGTCTATCAATAATTTCAGCCGTGACAAGATACTGGAATATATAAAGAAGCATTATCATCCGGACAATTTAACCGTGGTGGTGGCCGGTGACATTAAAGCCCGGGAGGTTTTCGCCGGGGTTGACGCTGTCATGGGCAGCCTGGATAAAGGTGAAGTGAAAGTTGCCTCCCTGCCGGTGGAACCGGAGCAGGATGGAGCAAGATTTTTTACCCTCAAGGCGGATATTATGCAGCCCCAGATGGCCATTGCCATTCCAATTTCCAGGTTCAACAGTCCGGACACCCCTGTACTCGATGTCCTGGCCCAGATTGTCGGCCATGGAGAAACATCACGCCTCTACAGGTCGCTGCGGGATGAAAAACAACTTGTCTATGGTATCAATGCCATAGCTTTCACGCCAACCGATCCGGGCATGTTTGAAATAACCGCGGTTCTTGACGGTGATAATATGATGCCGGCTTTTGAGGCCGCACTGGCCGAACTCTTTAAACTGCAGTATTTTACCGTGTCGGAGGAGGAATTGAACCGGGCCAAACGCAGCCTGGAGAGCGATTTTGTCTTTAACCTCGAACGGGTGGAAGGCCAGGCCCGGGTCCTGGGATCCTTTGAGATGATGACAGGGGACCCGCGTGAGGATGAATACCTGGAAAAAATACGGCAGGTAACCCCTGAGGATATCAAGAGAATTGCCCGCAAATACTTTGTCGAGGAGCACGTTAATGTCGGTTTTCTGATGCCGACAGAAAGTAGCTTCGCGCCGGACTTGGAAGCAGTAACCTCGTCCATAGCCAGGGCCCAGCAAGCAGCGGGCCGCGGCAATTCAGAAGCGATGCTGGCGGATTCCTACCTGAGCAGGGTGCACAGATTCAAACTTGAAAACGGTATAACCCTGTTGGTGCGTGAGGATGATACCGTTCCCACAGTGGGCATCAGGGCTGTTTTTCCCGGCGGCCTCCGGGAGGAGACCAGGGTGACAAACGGTGCCTTTTCCTATATCAGTGAACTCCTGCCCAAGGGGACCCGCAGTATGACGGCCAAGGAACTTGCCGAGGCTGTGGCTGACATGGCGGGTGGACTAACCGGCTTCAGCGGCAAGAATACCTTTGGCATCAAAGCTGATTTTTTAAGCCGCTTTTTCGCCGATGGCCTGGCTCTGGTCCGTGATGTATTGATGGAACCGGCATTCATTCCCCGGGAGGCTGAAAAAATCCGCCCGGAACTCCTGGCCCGGCTTAAACAGCAGGAAGACTCCCTGACCTCCCTGGCTTTTCAGGAATTCAACAGTATGCTCTTTGGCGGCCATCCTTACGGCTTGAACAGTGTCGGCTCTGAAGATGCGATCAAGAGTTTTACGGC
>JAWVYE010000191.1:0-4334 GCA_033722905.1 Desulfobulbales bacterium | reverse complement strand
GGCAATTATTTTTTCCGCCTCCGGCGTGTTCATGGTTACTTCCAGGGCCTGCAGTCCTGCTGCAAAAGAAGCCTGCATAAGGGGTCCCAATACAGAGGCATCTATGCCCCGCAGAATACCGATTACCGGCACGTCCAGTTGCATCTGATTCTTTTCCTCATGTAATATCTCATTCCGCTCCACAGTCCTCCATGATAGTATGATTAGACCTACCGGATAAAAATGGCAAGAGAAACAGGCATATTCTTTTGACAAGATCAGCAATTATCGCAGCATGAAAAAAATATAAATTATGCCTTAATGAAAAACCACGGTATGATTATTTAAATTACCAAACATAAAAGGCGAAGCAAAATGGCCAGCTCCGCCTGAAAATGTTTATAAAAACTCTGAATGTTTTCGCGAAAATTTCCATGGTCAGGAATCTTCACATAACAATTCTTTAGGTTACTTCTTTAGCCTGGTATTTTTTCAGTAATATTATCATCTCGCGGGTTTCAGAAATATCGAGTGGGGTAATATGGTAGTCATCAATTGGCAACACCTTTACTCCCGACTCCAGGAGCAACTCTGCTGCAAACAGGTTGTTGGTTGCAACAGCCAGGTGAAGCAGTGACCTTCCGTCAGCCTCCAGACTTGCTACAGCAGCACCTGCATCAATCAATAATTGCAGGATTTTCCGCGCAACCTGAACCTCTTTTCCGTGGCCTGATCGAAAAACTGCTGCGGAATTATAAATGGCAACGCCCAACGAAGAGGTGTTTTCACTTTTTGCACTCTTGCCCCGCACATTGAGGTTTACTCCCGCGGATATGAGGAACTGCAACTTCAGGAATGTGTCTTCGTTAAATGGTCCGTCCAGTACTTTTATAAGCGCTGTTTCACCTTTCTGGTTACGGAAATTGATTCTTGTTTTCTTCTCTTCATAAAGAAGCTGCAGTTCAGGGAATGTACCCTGGGCGGCAACCTTAATAAATTTTATATGCTTAAAGTTCTTGTTTTTGGATTTGCCCAATACTGTGAAGTTCTGTCTTTTGTGCCTGTGAACGTATTCATCAGCCTGTTTTTTCTTTTTTCGGGAGGCCGGTATCTCCAGCCCTCTGAATTTAACTTCCGGGATATCCTTCCTGGTTTCAGCCGCGTTCACCTGTCCGTACCCGGATAACAAGCCGAATGCCAGGAATATGGCAACTGTAAATAAGATAGCTTTATCATTCATGGGGCATACCTCTTTGCTCTTGCAGGCATCCGCTGCCAGCGCGATTACCTGTTCAGGTTAGCCGTATTGAGGCTTGGCACCGTATTTGCCGAACTCCTTATCATCAAGGGATATATCATCCAGGGGCTCACCCTCATCATCCCAGCCGGTAGCCTTATCTCCATCCCCGTTGCCCGGGGATTTGTTATCCAGAAGAGGCTGTCGCTGATAATCCGGGACATAGCGCTTCCTGTATGGCTGCATGTTTTTCAAGGTAAAATTTGACAGCAGCGCCCGGAGCTGCTGGGCCTGCGCTGAAAGCTCCTCCGATGCCGCTGCTGACTCCTCGGCATTGGCAGTGTTCTGCTGGGTCACCTGATCTATCTGGCTCAAGCCCTCATTTATCTGGGAAATACCATGGGCCTGTTCATTGGCAGAGGTGGCAATCTCGTCAACCAGGCCTGACATCTCGTTAATGGACCCAACTATTTCCGCAAGGGCCAGGGCTGTCTGATTCGCTATTTCACTACCATTCCGGGTCTTATTGACCGAGCCTTCTATCAATTGTGCGGTCTCCTTGGCCGCTGCGGCGCTGCGTGCTGCCAGGTTGCGGACTTCTTCTGCAACCACGGCAAAGCCTTTGCCGTGTTTGCCGGCCCGGGCAGCCTCGACAGCGGCGTTTAAAGCCAGGAGATTTGTCTGGAATGCTATCTCATCAATGACCTTGATGATCTTTGAAATGTTCTGGCCCGAATCATTGATATCGGCCATGGCGTCCACCATTTCCTTCATCTGCCGGTTGCCGTTTTGAGCCGCTTCTCTGGCCTTATAGGAAAGCTGATTTGCCTGGTTGGCGTTTTCAGCGCTGTTTCTGGTCTGTGTCGCCAATTCAGTCAATGAACTGGCGATTTCCTCCAGGGAGGAAGCCTGCTCGGTGGCGCCCTGTGACAGCGACTGGCTCGCACCGGAGACCTGCCCTGCCGCATGGGCCACCTGCTCACCGGAACCGAAAACCTGGCTCAGGATATCATTGAGGTCCGTGCATGCCTTCTGCAAGGCTCCCCTGAATTTATCGTTGTTATCCTTGGGAACTACTTCAAAGGTAAGATTGCCGTCAGCCAGTTTTGCCATGGAAGATACGCAATCCTTTTCCAGGCTGTCGGCAAACATATCCATTGTTCTGGCCATCTCGCCGATCTCATCCTTCCTGTCCAGGTTGAGCCTCATATCAAGGTGCCCCTTTTCCATCTCCTTGATCATATGGACAGTAGTCTTTAAAGGTTTGGCGATATTGACCCCCAGGGCGAAACCGACGGCCATTGAGACAATAACCGCTATCACTGCAATGAGGATAATCATGCGGCTACTGTAGGCATGCGCTTTATCTGCCGCAAGCATGGAGTCCGCCATGCGGCTGTGGGCGATTTCTTCCATTTCTGCCAGGACCTTATCACTTTGAGCGCTGTAATCATCAACTAAGGACATTTTTTCCCTGGTATCAAGATGCATCCGCAGAGCCGAATCCTTCTGGTCAAACATGTTGCCGGGGCCGATGGCAAGTTCCATGACCCTTTCCTGCAGAGCTACCACATTTTGGGGCAGATACGGTTCATAGGTCCTGAACTCTTCCATGCCTTTGCTGTAGGCTGCCCGCAGCGCATCTGTTTCAGCAAAATCCTTGATACCAAGGTACTCCTCGGCAATGGCATGCAGATGGAACATGATCGCCTTGGACTCCATGGCCCCATCAACATTTTTGTCAATTGCATTGGCACCGCTTGTCAGCATATTCTCATAATCAACCAGATGGTTTTCGGCCTCAAGGACAATCCTGTCAAACTTATGCATCAGTTCATCGGCCTTAGACTCGGCAGCGACTTTCTGGCGATGGGCATCCATAAGTGCTATGGCACTCTCATTAAACCTGTCATGAAGAGCCACAACCTCCTGTATCATAGGAGAGAGTTCACTATCCCTGTATGCTGTCAAATATTGTGCATGCTCGGCAAAGTCCTGCATGTTCTGTTTAAATTTCTCTTCAGCATTTTCAAAAAAAGAGGAATCCTCATTGAGGAGATATTCCGCCATGAGGTCACGCCCCTTGATTAATTCAATGGTGGCCTCCATGGTCGCATCGGCCACCGGCACCTTTTCATCAAGGATGTAATCTGCTGTTTTCATTAGCTTTCCCAGGCCCCAGATACCTGTATAGCCAACCGCCGCAACCAAAAGCGCCACCAGCAGAAAAGCTCCTGTTAATTTATTGCCTATCGACATTTCCACTGCCCTCCTGTTTCGGTTTCCTCCATAAATAAAACATCGCAATGATATTAACGGCTTAACACCGGTAGCATGCTGTCATTAAGCAGCCTTGCGCAATTCTTCCAATTCCTTGTCAAAAAGCAGCCGGCTCACATTCAGGATTATCTTGACTTCGTTCTCCACCTTGCCTACACCCTGGAGAAAATTGCTACCGTTCTTTGCCGCTGCCTTTGGCGGCGGTTCAATAGATTCTGCCGGAATATCAATGACTTCCATGACCTGGTCAACAATGAGTCCCACGGAAGTGGCATTTATTTCCACCACAATGATACAGGTCCGGGCATCATACTCCCGGTGCGGGAGATTGAAGCGGGCCCGGACGTCCATGGCAGGAACAACCCTGCCGCGCAGATTGATTACACCTTTAATGAAATCGGGCATTTCCGGCAGTTCCGTTATGGTCTGGATGCCGATAATCTCGGTGATATGACAGATCTCTATGCCATACTGCTCCCGGGCTATCTGGAAGGTAAGATATTTGTCTTTCTGGGTATCCTCATCATCATATAAATCATTATCCGGTTCCAGATAATCACTTGACTGTCTAGCCGTTTCCGCCATGTTTTCCTCCCTTGATACAAATTGAGCTGACATTCACAAAAGGCACCTGACAACAATTTGAAATGATTGAAGATGTGGTTTTTTTGAGGACCGCTCTGGCATTGACAAAGTTTGCCCAGGCAAAATTTTGCGCACCAGTTGACCATTGCAAATATCGCACCAACCAATAAAAAAAATATAGAGACGGGGAATGTTTAGGACTGGACGGCTATTACAAACTTGTTAGGAATGATTACTTAGATTGTATTACTTG
>JAWVYE010000190.1:0-4334 GCA_033722905.1 Desulfobulbales bacterium | reverse complement strand
TTTCTTTACCTTTCAATTGGCTGTTTCGGCATTGTAGCCTGGGCTATACCATCTATCATGGCTGCCCTGGTGGGTGATTATGTGGGCCCGCAGAGGGCTGCACGGGTCTTTGGATTCATCACTTTTATTTTTGCCCTGGGGCAGATCGCGGGACCGGCTGCGGCAGGCTTCCTGGCGGAAAAATCCGGCACTTTTGCCAGCAGTTTTCTCATGGCTTCAGTATTTGCAGGAGTTGCAGTTATTCTCTCAGGGCTCCTGAAAAAACCTGCTGATATTTACTGAGATATTAAAAGTTTTGGCAGGCATTAACACGATTCAAGTAAAAAGGCTGTTGAGAGGTACAGCTAAGCGTAGACTTCGAGGAAGAGTTTTTTCAGAGCAGGCTATGCTGAAAAGACTCCGGTGCAGTCAATCCTGCAGCATTTTTACTTGATTTTCTGTTAGACTCTTTTGCGCCCCAACAGCTCATACACTTTCAAATCCCCGTACATTCTGTCAATTTCCTTAGTTTCCAGGGGGGCCCGTGCCGCCTTGAGGGTACTCTCGCTGAGCAGAATACCGTTTATATAAGGCTTGGCCATATCCTGGAGCCTGAAGACAGTATTGACCGGGTCGCCTATTACCGTGTAATCCATTTTCATGTCAAAGCCGATATTGCCGACCACCACCTCTCCGGTATGGACACTGATGCCGATTTGCACCTTGGTTCCAACCTCCTCCTCCAGGAACTTGTTGATTTCGGGCAGCGAAGCCTGCATTTCCAGGGCAGCCGAAATAGCGTTATCTGCATCCATGGTGCTGGAAACCGGGGCGCCGAAAACAGCCAGGAAGCCATCCCCGAGGTATTTGTCAACAATACCGTTGTGTTTAAAAATTATGCCGCCCATGATTGAGAAAAAATGGTTTAACAGTAAAATGGTTTTCTGCGGCCCGATATTGACAGCCAGTTTTGAAAAGCCCCGCATGTCAATGTTAATCAAGGTAAGGGTTTTCAATTCTTCCACACGGGAGGTGGTCTCACCATCATGGACAATCTTATCAACAATCTCCTTGGGTACAAACTTCTGGAACATGTGGCGGATATCGCGCTCATGTTCAGCCATGGCTACGGTCTCTCCGTAGAGCCTGACATTTTCATTGGCGATTGATACCGAAGAGGCTATTGACTGCAGCAGGTCTTCATCACTGGGGCCGAAAACACCATCAATTTTATTCAGTACCTCAATTACGCCCACGACTTTACCCTGCGAAATTACCGGGACACACAGGGCGGATTTTGTTTTGAACCCGGTGGAAGAATCCACATCGCCGAAAAATTTGGATGAGCCCGCTAAATCATTGTCAATGATCGATTCTCCCCTGGCCGCCACTGATCCTGCAATTCCCTGACCGAACTTCAAAGTGATGTTATGAAGACTGGCAATATCCACATCAGGATTAATATTAAATCCTGTGGCAAAATGAAGTTCGCCCTCATCGGCCAGCAGGAGGGCTCCTGCCTCAACGTCCATAATCTCCTTGATCATCTCCATGGTGTAGTTGAGGACCGAACCGATATCAAAGGTGGAGGACGCCAGGGCTCCGCCGATCTGTTTGATGGTGGCCATTTCCCGGTCCCTTTTCATCACGGCCGAGGAAAGATTCGTCTGCTCAAGGGCAAATGCAACCACCTGGCCGAGCCACTCTACAAAATCCTGATTCTCCTGGAATATTTGAGCTGAACGGGCTGCAAAAACCATGAGGCCGCTGACCTCACCGTCAATTGTCAATGGGGCCAGTAAACATGACCTGTACCCCAGATCCACAAAAAGATTTCGCTCTGTGGTATTGGTCAGGCCTGAGGTGTCAGCAATAATCATATTGGCATTCTGTTTCATCACCCGGTCTATCACAGAACCTTCATAATCGAATCTGTCGCCGAGGGAAATATGCAGCGTGTCATTGGAGTAGAGATCGGTCAATTTGATGGAGCCCGGCCAGTTCTGTTCCTTCTGCATGACAAAGGCAATATCAAAAGGCACAATACTCTGTATTTCCATGTAGATTGCATGGAGCAGCTCGGTTCCTCTATAGCTGGAATTAAGCGTTTTAAAAATACGTTCAATGGTCCTCTGGCGCTGCAGATTTTTCAAGGCTTCATTCCGGTAGAGCAGATTTTCATAGGTAAAGGAAGCAATGGTAAGAAGCGGCGCCAATAATTCGGCATCCTCCTTATAAAAAATTCTCTCAACCTTTTTGCACGATATCGACAATACCCCGACTATCTCATGGATAGATTTCAGAGGAACACAGATAAAGGACTTGGTGGCATATTTCTCCCGATTACTCCTGCCAATGCGGGTCTCCTTCTCTATCTGTTCAACAACGAGAGCTGATTTGTTGATAACGGCATAGTTGGCAATGCTTGACTCAAAATCAATCTCATCACCCAGCCTGACCCGGTCACCATGGCCGATACTTGCCTGCATGATAAATTTTTTCGGCTCCTTATCGTCAAGGATAAGAATCGAACCAACATCAGCATCAACTATTTTCAAGGCGCGCTCCAGGGTGAAATAAAGAATTTCATTCGGATCACGGGTGATGTAGCAGAGTTCGGCAAGTTCTTTTAAAAGTGAGAGTTGTTGCGCCTTTGCTTCAAGTTGACTGTTTGCCTCTTTATAGTGAGTTTCAATGGTTTCAAAGGAGACGACAATATTGCCGATCTCGTCCCCGGATTCCTGTAAGGAAATACCAGGCAGGTCGGTTGCCACCTTGCGGGAAAGCTCTTTGGAGATATTTATTATCTTATCAAAGATTTTCCGTAAAACTGTAAAACCGACAAGGGAGTAAACAAGAACCCCAAAGAGAAAGGGCTTGATAAATTTATCCTGTAAAAATCCATATTTATTGCCCAGATAGACAAAACCAGCCACTGGCACCAGAGTGAATAATGCAAATATGATATTCAGCCAGTAATAAAGCGTTTTATTCTTTTTTGATGACCTTGGTTTCATGAAACAGTTTGTTCCTGCAGGAAGAAATTAGAAGGTAAGGATAGCGTCCCCCTTGACAACGGGAACATAATCAAAGAATTACAATAAGATATAGACGAAATTACTGCAATATCATTTTTTTCACTTGCTGTTACCATTCTGTTCCAGTAACCTTTTTTTAAAAAGTATTTGAAACTGTCTGCAGCATCCTGGCATAAATTGAGGAAACCTTTTGGGCAATGGATAACCATCTTCACCTGGCCGGAGATATTGGCGGTACGAAAACCATCCTGGGGCTTTTTTCTTATGAAGAAGGACCGCTGCAACCCTATAAAGAAGCAAGCTTCGCCAGTAGTTCCTACCCCAGTCTGGACGCCATCATTGAAGATTTTTTTTCCCAGGCGAAAACCTCCGCCGCAACTGCCTGTTTCGGAGTAGCCGGTCCAGTCCGGGAAGGCAGAGCAATTATTACAAACCTGCCCTGGCAGCCTGACATCAGGATGTTGCAAAAAAACCATGGTTTTTCCAGGGCAATTCTCATCAACGATCTGGCAGCAACGGGATATGCCATACCGCACCTGGAACAGGCAAGTTTTTTCACCATCAATAAAGGCCTGCAAACAGCTCATGGGGCCCTGGGAATTATCGCGCCCGGGACAGGATTGGGCGAGGCTGTCTTCACCTGGGACGGCTCCCAGTACCTTGCGGTACCCTCTGAAGGCGGCCATACAGACTTTGCTCCCTCCTCAGAGACAGAATCGCAACTGCTTGCCTTTTTGCAGCAGCGCTATGGGCATGTGAGTTATGACAGGATCTGCTCGGGACGGGGCATACCGGCTATTTATGATTTTTACAGATCTCTGCAGCAACTGGAAGAGCCGGCCTGGCTGGCTGAAAACATTGAAGCGGCTGATGACCCCACCCCGGTCATCGTCAATGCCGCACTTGATGACACCCGAAGCTGTGACATCTGCAGAGCCACCCTGCGCCTTTTTGTTTCCATCCTGGGAGCTGAGGCAGGTAACCTGGCGCTGAAAGGCCTGACTACAGGCGGTATGTTTTTAGGCGGGGGCATTCCACCCCGTATTCTGCCTTTTCTTCAGGAAGAAAGATTCATGCAGTCCTTTTCCAGGAAAGGGCGTATGACCTACCTATTGGAGGATATTCCCGTAAAGGTCATACTCAACCCGAAAGCTGCAATAATAGGTGCTGCATCCTTCGGCATGGGAATCAGGTTTGCATCCCAATAATGCAGCTAGAGTCCATGGATAAAAAACACCTACAACGCCTGATCATAGTTTTTGCGGTCATTGTTGTGATTATCCTCTTCAAGGTCCTGGGACTCGGGCAGTACTTGAC
>JAWVYE010000189.1:0-4339 GCA_033722905.1 Desulfobulbales bacterium | reverse complement strand
TTATTGTCACTGATGCCAGAGGCTTACACGATACTGCTATTCAAAAAATTACTGTTAAACAATCTCAAAATCAGAAGCCAAATGCCTTATTTACCATTACACCGAGCACAGGCGAAGCGCCTTTGGACGTTCTTTTCTACGCAGCCGCCTCATCCGACCCGGATGGTTCCATAATCAAGTTTGACTGGAACTTCGGCGATGGGCAGACAGGTTCCGGCTACAGAATCAACCATCTTTACCCGTTACCGGGCTCATATCAGGTAACATTAACAGTCACCGACAACGACGGTAACACTGACAGTATGACCAGGACTGTTAACGTAACCGCCCAGACTAATATACCTCCAAAGGCATCCTTTACCGTAACACCTGCTACGGGCGCCGCCCCTCTGGATGTTCTGCTTGACGCTGCCGGTTCTGAAGACAGTGATGGAGCCATTGTTGCATATTTCTGGGAATTGGGCGATGGCCAGACAGCAGCCACAAAGACAGTGAACCACACTTACAGTGTTGCCAATACCTATAGGGTTCGCTTGACTGTCACCGATGATGACGGGGCCACCGGTTCATCCACTTTGGATATCCCGGTGACGTCAACCAGCAATTATACAATCAGCGGCACAGTTCTGGCTCCGGATAACACTGCAGTTGACAGTGACGTAAATGATCCGGCTGCCAGCAATTTTCCCAACAACACTGAACAAACCGCCCAGCCACTATTAAATCCTGTAATTCTGGGTGGTTATGCCAGCAGCTTAAAAGATTTCTTTGATTATTACCGTGTTGACATGTCGGCCGGCCAGCAGATCAGCCTCAATATTGCAGACTCTGCAAGTGATCTGGACCTCTATTATGAAAATACCGATACCGGTGAAATCGGATCCTCTGAAGGCACAACCCAGACGGAATCACTGACCGTGCCGGCAAATGGTTCGTATATTGTATTGGTGCAGGCATTTTACGGCTCTTCCAATTATGTCCTCACCATCGGGCAACCGACAACCGACGGCATCATTGCCTCCCAGGCTGTCAACAGCCTGCACCTGCAGTCTGACTTTAAACCGGGAGAAATTATAGTCCGCTTTAAGGAAGATGCCCGGTCAGTCGGGGCAAAAACCCTGGCAGAAAGGGCAGCATCCGTTGGTTTGCTTGGCAAAGCGGGTAAACCCGGCAGGCCCATGTTGTTTGCAATAGATAATGGTAACCGTGAAAAAACGTCTGATTCAACAGGTATTATGCAGAGGCAGCATCCCCTGGAGGCAAAAGCTGATGCCAGACAACAAAAAAAGATAGAAACCCTCAGGACTATTAAAGCTCTGCGCCGCAGACCGGATGTCCTTTATGCAGAGCCCAACTATCTGAGGGTGCCGCTGCAGGTTCCTGATGATCTATATTATAAGTTCCAGTGGCATTACCCTTTCATCAATCTCCCCCAGGCCTGGGATATCACCACCGGCGCTGCATCGGTTATTGTCGCTGTGGTCGATACCGGCGTCCTGGTGCATCATCCCGATCTGCAGGGACAGTTGACAGCGGGATATGATTTTATCAGAAATCGAACCAATGCAAATGATGGAGACGGAATTGACCCTGATCCGGATGATCCCGGTGATATGAGTAACCCTGATGGCAGCAGTTCCTTTCACGGCACCCATGTGGCGGGAATAATAGCAGCAAAGACAAATAACAGCACCGGAGTAGCCGGAATTGCCTGGAATTCAAAAGTTATGCCTTTGCGTGTCCTGGGTGTTGGCGGAGGCTGGAGCTATGATATTATGGAGGCGCTTAAATACGCCGCAGGCCTCGAAAACGTTTCTGGAACTGTACCGGATAGGCCTGCGGATGTCATAAACCTGAGCCTTGGCGGCACCGGCTCCTTACAAAGCGAGCAGGAATTTTTCGATGAACTGCATGATGTCCATAACATCCTGGTTATCGCTGCTGCCGGCAATGACTCCAGTGGGTCATTCTACTACCCGGCATCATATAACAATGTTGTCTCAGTGAGTGCCGTAGATTTAAGCGGTGACCTGGCATATTATTCAAACTATGGCGGCAAAATTGATGTTGCAGCTCCGGGCGGAGGCCCGACACCTGACTTGAATGGCGACTCCTATTATGACGGAGTCCTCAGTACACTCGGAAATGATTCCGGCCCATCACTGGAGTATGGGTATGCCTATTTTCAGGGGACATCAATGGCGACTCCTCATATTGCAGGTGTCGCTGCCCTGATGAAAGCAGTATATCCCGGCCTGACACCCGGTGAATTCGACACTCTTCTTGCCGGGGGCACGATAACTGAAGATCTCGGTACACCCGGACGCGACAATAAATTCGGTTACGGCCTCATTGATGCTTACCAGGCGGTGGCCGCTGCCCAGGATCTTGCAGGCGGAAGGACCGCAGCAACTCCGACTCTGGTGATCAATCCAACGACTATCAACTTTGGCGCCTACGGAAACACCATTTCACTTTCCGTCCAGAACGGTGGCGACGGCACCCTGACCGTCAACCCCCCGACCGATGATGCAGACTGGCTGACAGTAACCGGTTCGGGACTTGGTTCTTACACAGCGACAGTCAATAGAGCAGGCCTCCCCGACGGCGCCTACACGGCAACTATAACATTCACTTCATCGGCAAACAGTGTTGCAGTAAATGTCATCATGCAGGTCTATTCCGCAACTATAACCGGAAACCTTGGCAGGCTCTACTTCCTGCTCCTTGATCCTGATACCCTGGATGCTGATCCTGATCTGCAAACCGCTGCAGATGCGATGAACGGCAGGTATGAATTCAGCATTGCCAATGTTCCTGCAGGCACCTATCTCCTGTATGCCGGATCGGACCCGGACAACAACTCATATATCTGCGAGGACACTGAAGCCTGTGGCGCTTACCTGACTCTGGAAGACCCAAGTATAATAACCATTGACAGCAACATGACTGGGTTGGATTTTACGGCCCAGCATAACGTAAATTTCACCTTGGGTTCTCAGGCAGCCGGCAATGAAACATCAGCGGGGGGCGCCATCAAAAGAAAAACTGTAAAGTCACTGGGCAGGCAGTAGGAAATTTTTTCTATAAATTCTCCGGCTAAAATACGCCGTGCCGGTAGAGAATGTTAACGCCTATCCCCAAAAGCACGAGCCCCCCGATAATTTCCGCTCTGGCACCAATCCTGGATGCCGAGCCCAGCAGACAACCGAGTTTCAAACCTACGACGGTCATGGCTGTGGCAATTATGCCGATGATTACCGCCGGCATCCAGATGGATACATTGAGTACTGAAAAACTCAAACCAACGGCCAGTGAATCTATGCTCGTAGCAACTGCCAGCATCACCAGAGTGAAGCCTTTTGTGGGATCAACTTTCGCTGCTTCCTCTTCGCGCCCTGTGACGGCGTCCTTTATCATCTTGGCAGCCACCAGGGCAAGAAGCCCAAAGGCCAGCCAGTGATCAATACTTTCAAGAAAGGTCCTGACCGTCAAGCCTGCAGCCCAGCCGCAGATATTCATCATGGCCTGAAAGAGGCCGAAGTGAAATGCCAACCGGAAAGTCTGCCGCCGGCTGACCTGGCAGAGGCTTACACCTGCGGCAAGGGCCACGGCAAAAGCATCTACGGCCAAGGCCAGAGCAATGAGTATGATGGTCCAGAAATTCATCCGGTATATATATACCAGGGCATTGGCGCAGACAAGTTATTAACAAAAAAACACAGGTCTGTTAAAGCGCTGATTTAATGAAATGATCTTTTCTGTGTGCATGACCCTGCCGAAGCTTTTATTATGACATAAATCGCACATGATATATCTTTGCCCGGCTTTTAGGTTGATTATGGATGCAATAGGTCTTACTATTCCTGCTACTGAATGGTTATCGATATATATCGCTGTTTTTTTATGACCTGCAGCTGAGAAATAAATTATTCCAGAGGATAATCTTCACCTTCCAGGAAAAAATATGTCAATTGAACAGGCCAAAGAAGTATTACAAGTTGAAGCTGACGGAATCCTGGCGGTTCTGGATCAGATCGGCCCTGATTTTGAAAAGGCCGTTGACCTGATCATGAACTGTCCCAGCAGAGTGATCCTTGCCGGGATTGGCAAATCGGGGATCATAGGTCAAAAGATTGCCGCCACCTTAAACAGCACCGGTACGGCTTCCTTCTTTCTGCATCCGGTAGAAGCCATGCATGGAGATCTGGGAATTGTTGACCAGAGGGACATAGTCCTTGCCATATCATACAGCGGTGAAACAGCAGAGCTGAACCTGCTGGTCAACAGCCTGAAAAACCGCTCCGTGTCAATAATTGCAATGTCCGGGAACCCCAAT
>JAWVYE010000188.1:0-4344 GCA_033722905.1 Desulfobulbales bacterium | reverse complement strand
GAATTCTGATATCAAGATTGCCTCGTTTCTCTCTCCAAGTCCCGAAGAGGAAATGAAAGCGACCCGGACGGTTTATGACCCCTCTGTTGTTGCCGAAAATAATATCTATAAAACAGATAGACCGGTACAGAGCAAGCTTGACCTTGGGGCGGTGGCGACGGAAAACTTTGAAGAAGACAGGTGGGATTTACGGGCAGGCATCAGGCAGCCGCTGCCAACCGGCGGCACATTATCACTTGGTTTGATCGATGTTGACCACCTGGACAGCAGCAGTGATCTGGTTATCCCGAACCCCCAGTACACATCGCGGATTACCCTTGAGTTGCGGCAGGCACTGTTAAAGGAATTTGGTGATAAAACAAATCATACCGCCATGGAGATGGCTGATTTGAATATGAATATTTCCAGTATGGAATTCCGCCGGACTATGGCCAATGTTGTCAGGGAAGTAGGGACCTATTACTGGAGACTGGTGTATTACACCAAACAAATTGGCATCAGCCGGAAGTATCTGCAGGATGCGGAGGATATTTACCAGAAGTTGGTATACCGCCAGAAAAGCGGTCTTGCCGACCTGCTGGATGTTGACCGTGCCCTTGCCGCCGTGCAGGACCGTAAGGCTATACTCATCAAGGCAAACACCGAATATAAGCTGGCAATGGATCATCTGAAGCTCCTGCTTGGTTTTGCTCCCGAGCAGGGGAATAACAAATTTTACATCATCCCTACAGAAAGTTTTGCCACCATTCAGGAAAATCTGGATAAAGCCTCATTGCTGGAAGAGGCATTTATGAATCGCCCTGAGTATGCCATAGCCAAGGACAGGGTGAGTTCTGCAGAAGTGCGTAAAGGCCTGGCCAAACACCTGAAACTGCCGACCCTTGATGCCAAGGCAAAGTATGCCTTCAATGCCCTTGGGGATGATTTCGATGATACAGTAGGGGATACGTATTTCAGCGATAATGGCAGTTGGGCAGTTGGTCTCGAGTTGGTCTGGCCAATCGGCGGCAGAAAAGCTGAAGCGGATTACCTAAAAATTGTCTATGAAGAAAAGCAGTCACAGGCTGCCCTGGCTAAAATCTCAGAGGAAATCAACTTCCAGATAAATTCATCGGTTACCGAAATAGAACAATTGCTGCAGGAAATAGAGGCTACAGGAAATTCGAAGGAAGCCAACGGCCGGCTTTTATTCAGGGAAAAATCCCGTTTTGAAATCAGGCAGGTCAATATCCATTCCCTCCTTGATGCCCAGGATGATTATTACTTTGCCTATCGCGCCCATATAAGATCGCTTTCAAACTATAATATCTCACAGTTGAAGCTGAAATGGGCCAGAGGCAAAATACTTGAGGATTATGGAATTGCTCAGCAGTAAGGGGCGGCCAGCCTGACAGTAAAGAAAATATTGGGCCGGCATATGTTATGCTTTGAGTTGTGTTATACTCAGCCGGCGCAGGTTTTGTTTTCAGGGTTTCACAAGAGATGTCCCGCCTACAGACCCTGACCCAAACTTTCCCCCCGGAACCTAAGGTGCAAGTCACCTGTGATGTTACCTGACTTGTGCTTGCCCCATCGAGTGCTGCACAGGCATATTTTTTTTGAGGCTTTCCGATTTTATGACCCGGTTTCGGCCTTTATTTTTTGCCATATACAGGGCTTTATCAGCCTGTTCGATTAATTCATGTAAGCTGTCTGCGCCAAGTTCTGAGGAAGAGACCCCAAAGCTTGAGGTGATACTGATCTCAAGACCGGCTGGAGCATACATAATACATCGCTTCTCGATCTTACTGCGCGTGCGTTCGGCAATTTCCCCCGCAACATCAAGTCTACATTGCGGTAATGTAATACAAAATTCCTCACCTCCGTACCGGCAGAGCAGATCGGTTCCTTTTATTGACGATAAAAGAATATTGGCGAATTCCTGAATTACCACATCACCCACGGCATGGCCGTAGGTATCGTTAATAGATTTGAATAGATCAATATCAACCATAATACAGCTGATAGGGGTTTTATTTGCCTGGTTTTCCTTAAACTGCTCAGCAGCTCTTGTGAAGAAAGAGCGTCGATTGAGGCAACCGGTGAGAGGATCCTGTGTGGCAAGGATCTCCAGGGCCGTAACATCTTCAAAGGTCGCCAGGGCGCCGCGGCAGTTACCTTTGTCATCAACGATTGGTGAAAAATTGGCTTGATAAGTACGAAAATTATTTGTTTCTGTATTGAGGCAGATATGTTTATTCATTTGCGCTTGTTTTTCAGTAATAGCGTGAGTCCAGGGGTTCGATTTGTACGGCATTTTGGTTTCGTTATCAATCCAGGGCAGTTCAGAGATTTTCAGGCCCATTAAAGACTCGGCGCTGCGCTTAAGTTCTTTGGCAAATGCAGAGTTTACCAGAATTATATTTTCGTTCGTATCAATGATAATGACACCTTCAGTCAATGTGTCCAGCAGTGTTTTCACGCGGCTGGGCATGACCTCTGTCGGATCAAGATAGCGCAGAGTTCTCTTTAAAAAGATAAAAAATCCGATGAAGCTCACGCCGGCAAAAAATATAAGGAGAACATAAAACGGGTTCATCGGGTAACCCAGTACACTGAAGGAGTACAGTGAAGCAAAACTGATTTCCAGGACACCCCAGGGGCTGTTGCCATTGTAGATCGGAACCTGCCAGTGGGTGGCGGTGGATTCATTTCCCGGCGGGGCAACCCAACTGGTTTGATGCTTGTCTGATTGGGTAAGATAAGAGCCGTCAACTCCACGCAACCCCAGCGAGAGGATATCGGGCTGGGAACTTACAATAACATCCATTGTTTTTTTAACTGCAGCAATATTATTGTCCCGGGCTGCTAAAGTACATTGGACGGCCAATGATTCAGCAGCAGTCTTGCGGGCCTGCATGGCAACGATTGAACGATCAGGAATCAGTCCGATAAAGTTGCCGAGCAATACAACGCTCAGGGTTATAAGCACCAGGCCCAGACTGATCCGTAATGACGGGGGGATTTGTAACATGGAGGGTCAGGTTAACAGAGGTTCATCTATTTTTTAGTTTTGCCATTATCCAGCAAGTCGGCAACTTGTTTATATTCTTTTTTCTCAACTTTTTCAACTGATTGCATTGCTTTTATTTTTTCACGCCTTTTTCTGTCTGACAGCGGTAGCACCGGTAAGAGATCAAATCCTTTCCATATCGGCATGGAAGTTACGGCGCTGGCTGCCAATGAGCCGGCCCGCAGGACCCAGAGAGCCAACCCCGAGGATAATGTGATGGTGGCGCCTTTTACAGTGAATGTGAAAAATGTTGTCTGTTTTTCTATGGCGTCAATTGAGTCATTTGTTCGTTCGATTGAGGCCCGAATTTCTTCATCCAGCAAATGGTTAACAGGCGGCAGTTCAAATTCAATCGGCTCTTTCTCATCATTATCATCTGGAGAGGATTCTGCAGGCTTGATTTGTTTATAGTCAGAAATTGTTGATTCATCTCCTTCCTCTATTGCAAGCTGTGTTAAGTCAAGGTCGCTGAAATCATTGACCTCTGTGGGCAGAAAGAGAGCTGCGACATCATCATTCCTTATAGGTATGGCAGTGTTATTCCCATCAGCGGTTCCAGCATTTTCATACTCAGGCTCTGATGGTGCGCCTTCAGGTTCTGATTCTGAGGGGAGATACTCCTCCTCAGGTTCGAAGGGTGGATTGTCAGGCTCAGGGGTGACATTTTCCGATTCAGGTACAGTTTTTTGGGACTCTTCAGAATCGTCAGTGCCGGCTGTCTCATCTTCCTGATCCGAGTCATTTGTCTCGGTAATATTCAATACGGTCAGTTCGTAGGTTGTACTGTCTGATCCCGTATTATCTGCCGCATCAGTTGCCGTGGCTGCTATATCGTAAATTCCATCTTCCAGTTCAGGGGTGATGGTATCGTCAGCCAGGCTCCAGGTACCGTCACCGTTGTTGGTGGCTTCATAGCTTATGCCGTTGACAGTGACCTGGATCGTTGCCGCAGCATCATCCACTGTACCTTTCAGTTCCGGGGTTCTGTCACTGGTAGATGTCAGGTTAATGGTAATGACCGGTGCTATGGTATCAACGGTCAGTTCATCGGCCGTGGTATCAGAACCAGGATTATTGGCAGCATCGGTTGCTGTGACAGCTATGTCATAAATACCGTCCTCCAATGCAGGTGCAATGGTATTATCCGCCAGGGTCCAGGTGCCATTGCCGTTATTGGAGGTAGTGTATGTGCTGCCGTTGACAGTGACCTGGATTGTTGCCGTAATATCGTCCACCGTACCGGTCAGTTCCGGGGTCGTATCGTTGGTGATCAGGGACTTGACAGTGACTTT
>JAWVYE010000187.1:0-4344 GCA_033722905.1 Desulfobulbales bacterium | reverse complement strand
CTGCCAGAAAATTTCTGGGAATTCGCCGCTGAGCGGATCGCGCAGTTTTCCTTTCGGGATATTGACGACACCTTTGATGAGTATTCCATTGGCTGGGTATCAATAGAAAATATGTTTGACAGTTCTTTTGCCCATGCCTCCTATGCTGTTGGTGACCATATTGTGCTGTCCTTGAGGATTGACGAGCGCAAGGTCACAAAGACCCTGCTGCAGAAATTTTCACGCAAAGAGGAAGAGCGCATCAAAAAGGAGCGGGAGCTGCCCCGCCTGAACAGGAGCCAGAAGGCCCAGATAAAGGAGGACATGCGTTTGCGGCTTATGAAAAAGTCGCTGCCGCAGCCGGCAATTTATGACCTCTGCTGGGACCTGGCCAACAACTCTCTTCTGTTTTTTTCCACAAGCGCAAAAGCGCAGTCCGTGCTTGAGGATTTTTTCAAAGAGTGTTTCGGCCTGACAATCATCCTGCAGGTTCCCTACCTGGTGGCAGCCAATCTCCTTGCTGAGCCCGGGCTGGAGCGGCTTGCGAGCTTAGAGCCGGAAATTTTCATGTAATGGAGACAGACAATCCTTTTGCAACCGTTAATATGCTAAGGGAAAACCATAAGGGTTTGATTAATGGACCTTGTTGATATAATTTCAGAAAAAAAATTTCTCGGCCAGGAGTTTCTTACCTGGTTGTGGTATAAAAGCGAAGAGAGAGGCGGGGCTGTTTCCCTGCCCGGGACAGGAGATATTCAGGTGGTTTTTGAAAAGCACATGCTCCTTGAATCCGGCACCGGCGAATCACTGGAAAAACTGATCTGTAAGGGGCTGCAGGCTGAACTGCGTGAGGCCCGCACCGGCCTGCTCATGGGCAAAAAGCTTGAGCAGGTCCGTATTTATCTGGCCAGGGGGGACTATGAGTGGCGCCTGACCCTGGGGGCGACCCTTTTTGAATACCGCAATGTAAGCCTGCCCAAAACAGTATCGTCAAGCGAGGAGGCAGCAGATCCGGTTGCCCGGGAGGCTAAAATTCTTGAAAGGATCGGCATGTCTGAAGATTTAGTGCAGACCATGGACGAGCTGTTTCGCATGTTTTTGGCAATACGAATCGGGGCTGACTGGCCCCGGGAGCTGGCCAGGCTCAAAGGCTGGATTCCCAAGGCTGTGAACTGATGGAGTAAACGATGGATTTTGAACCGGTAATCGGGCTGGAAGTGCATGCCCAGTTAAAAACAAAAAGCAAGATATTCTGTGGCTGCTCAACAGCGTTTGGGGCGCCGCCCAATACGAATACCTGCCAGGTCTGCCTCGGTATGCCGGGCGTATTGCCTGTTTTGAACAAAAAAGTAGTTGAGTATACCATGAAAATGGCACTGGCAACGCAGTGCGCAATCACCTCCCCCAACCGTTTCGCCCGCAAGAATTATTTTTACCCGGACCTGCCCAAAGGTTACCAGATTTCACAGTTTGAGCTCCCCATTGCAGAGCATGGCCGGCTCGAGATAGAAGTGGACGGCAGCAAAAAAAGTATTGGCATAACCCGTATTCATATGGAGGAAGATGCCGGCAAGCTCGTGCATGATGAGCGGGAACCGAAGAGCTATGTGGATTTGAACAGGACCGGCGTGCCCCTGATGGAGATTGTCAGTGAACCTGATATCCGCTCGCCGGAAGAGGCCGTGGCCTACCTTAAAAAACTGCATGCCATTCTCCGCTACCTTGACATTTGCGACGGCAATATGCAGGAGGGAAGTTTCCGCTGCGATGCCAATATATCGCTGCGCCCCGTCGGCCGGGAGGAATTCGGCACCCGCACCGAACTGAAGAATATGAACTCCTTCCGCAATGTGCAGCGGGCCCTGGAGTATGAAATAAGGCGGCAGCGTGATATTCTGCTTGACGGTGGCGAAGTTGTCCAGGAAACACTCCTGTGGGATGTTGACAGGAACATGACCACCTCAATGCGCGGCAAGGAAGAAGCCCATGATTACAGGTATTTTCCTGATCCGGACCTTATTCCTGTGGTCATTGACCGGGACTGGATAGAAAAAACCAGGCAGACACTGCCGGAGCTGCCGGATGAGCGGCGCGAGAGGTTTGTTTCATCTCTCGGGCTGCCGGAATATGACGCAGAGGTGCTGACATCTTCCAAGGACCTTGCAGATTACTTCGAGGCTGCCCTCAAGGTATATCCCCAGGCAAAAAAACTCAGCAACTGGATGATGACCGAACTCATGCGGGAACTGAAAGGTGAGGATTCAATTGATATTTACGGCTGCCCGATTACTCCGGAAAATCTCGGCAGCCTGCTTAATATGATTGACCAGGGCACTATCAGCGGCAAAATAGCCAAATCGGTATTCATGGACATGCTGGCATCCGGCAGGGATGCGGAAACCCTGGTCAAAGAAAAGAATCTGGTGCAGGTGAGTGACGCCGACGAGCTTACTGCCATGGTCAGGGAAATTATTGCGGCAAACCCGGCCCAGGCAGCTGACTACAGGGCCGGCAAAACCAAGATCATCGGGTATTTCGTCGGCCAACTCATGCAGAAGACAAAGGGGCGGGCCAACCCTAAACTCGCTAATCGTTTGTTTTCAGAGGAGCTGGGCAAGGAATAGAGATAAATTGATGCCGGCCGGTTGGGCAAAAAAAGCAGGTGGCTGGTTTCAGCCTGTCAGGCAGGTTCGGTTTGCGCAGCAGTAATATTGCCTTAAAGGAACGCCTGGTTGAAGAAAGAGGACTGGCAAAAAAAGGGGGCCGGGCACAGGCAGCGGCTAAAGGAAAAATTCCTGCAGCAGGGCATTGCAGCATTGACAGATTCCGACGTCCTGGAGCTTCTCCTTATTCTCGGTACGCCCAGGAGAGACTGCAAGGAGCAGGCCAGGGCCCTTTTGAAACATTTCGGCACCCTGCCTGAGGTCCTGGAGGCTTCTGCGGCAGAACTGCAGAAAATAAAAGGGGTAGGGCCAAACAACAGTTTTGCCATTCACTTTCTGCATGGAGTTGCCAGGCGCTATCTGAAACAAAGGCTGCAGAAAAAGCAGTACCTGCATTCCTCCCAACAGGTTGCGGAGTATCTCGTCCACTCCATGCGGGACCTGCAGCATGAGGTGTTCACGGTTATTTTTCTCGATTCCGCCCATGCCATAATTGACACAAGGGTTGTGGCCCGCGGCACTGTTGCCAGCAACACCGTCTACCCCCGGGAACTGGTGAAACAGGCCCTGGAGCACAATGCCGCCGCATTGGTTGTGGCCCATAACCACCCCTCGGGAAACATTGAGCCCTCTTCTCAGGACCACAAGCTTACCCGGACACTGTACCTGGCCTGTCTCTTTATGAATATCAGGCTGCTTGACCACCTGATCATCGGCCAGGCGCAACAGGTTTACAGTTTTGCCGACAATGGCATAATGGCAAGCATTGGCAAGGATTGCAGCCGCATGCTGGACCATTAGTTATGGACCGGAAAATGACCCCAACCGGGCCGGCCGGCTCTGACCCTGAAGCTGCCTCGACACCGGCGGGAATTTACGTTCATATCCCTTTCTGCCAGAAAAAGTGTCCCTATTGCTCCTTTGTGTCTTATGCGGGTATAAAACCGCAAGTCAGGGCCGGCTACATCCGGGCTCTCACCAGGCAGGCCCTGACAATGGCCGGTCATCCCTGGTCCGGGACCAGAAAGTTCCACACCCTTTTCATTGGCGGCGGCACCCCCTCGGCAGTTGACCCGGAACAAATGGCCATGTTCATTGCCACCTGTTGTAAGGCCTTTGGCATCAGAGGGCCAAACAGTGCAGCGGAGGTCAGTTTTGAGGCCAACCCCAATACCGTTAATGCGGCAATGCTGAAACAATTCAGGCAGGCGGGCGTAAACAGGCTGAGCCTGGGCATGCAGTCATTTTCAGACGCTTTGCTTAAAAAAATCGGCAGAAAGCATAGTGTGCGGCAAGGGATAAGGGCCTTTGATATTGCGCGGGCGGCAGGATTTACAAACATAAACCTGGACCTGATGTATGGCTTGCCGGGCCAGGATGTCTCCACCTGGAAAAAATCCCTGGACCAGGCCCTTGCCTTGGGTCCCGAACACCTTTCAGTGTATGAGTTGACCGTTGAACCGAACACCCCCTTTGCCGAACTGGCAGCCCGGGGCAAGTTGAACCTGCCATCGGAGGATGCGGCGCTTGCAATGCTGGAACATACCCGGGAAGTACTGGCTGCAAACGGCTACGGGCAATATGAGATATCAAACTATGCCCGCAGAGGGTTTGCATGCCGCCATAATATAAACTACTGGGAAAACGGCAGCTATGTCGGCCTGGGGGCCGGGGCGGTCTCCTGTTTTTCCGGAGTGAGGGT
>JAWVYE010000186.1:0-4350 GCA_033722905.1 Desulfobulbales bacterium | reverse complement strand
TACCGGGGCTTGATTAAAAGTGGTTCCGCAAGGAACCCGTTCATAAGGAGTAGTATTCGATGTCACAAGGTACTGTAAAATGGTTTAACGATGCAAAGGGATTCGGTTTTATCGAACATGACGGCGGCTCGGACGTTTTCGTCCATCATACCGCTATCCAGGCAGAGGGTTTCAAGTCACTCGACGAGGGAGCCCGCGTCCAGTTCGACATTGTCGATGGAGCTAAAGGCCCTGCCGCAGCCAATGTTGTAAAACTTTAAACCATACTGAAACCACAAAAAAGCCCTGCTGAGAAGCAGGGCTTTTTTTGTTTGCTGATACCCTAAAGTTCAAAATTGAAATATTTCTCCATACTTACAATAACGACCTCTTCTCTACCGCCGCTTCCAGCTGCTCTGTAAATTCCAGTACGTAAAAATTCTTATTACTGTTATATATATTTTCTCGAGAGAGTATTTGATTGTCCTCCCGATAACTGTAAAAACAACACTCCAGGTCCCATATCCCATGAGTACATCCATCCAAACCATACCGGTCATAAACCTTGCCCTTGCCTTTATTCCCGTCTGTATCGTCATTGTAATCCAGTTTCGCTGGACCAAAGAGCATGGCAATGCCATTTATGGCGTATCCCGTATGCTCTTACAGCTGCTGGTTATCGGGTACTTCTTAACGTATATATTTGATTCTGGAAATGCCTGGATTGTGCTGGTTGTTCTTGCAGCCATGATTTTTGCCGCCGGCTGGATCGGACTGCGGACTGTGCAACACAGGCAGCTGCGCCTCTACCCGAAGGCTTTGCTGGCCCTGGCAGTCGGCGGTGGCACAACCCTGTTGTTTGTTACCCAGGGTGTCCTTAATCTGACACCATGGTACTGGCCAAGTTATATTATTCCTCTCGCCGGCATGATCTTCGCCAATGGCATGAACAGCATCAGTCTCGCCGCTGACAGGCTTGATGCCGAACTAAGCAGAAATGTCGAGTACGATACAGCCCGGCATATTGCTTTCAGGGCATCACTCATCCCCATAACAAATTCCCTTTTTGCCGTGGGGCTTGTTTCCATTCCGGGTATGATGACAGGCCAGATACTTTCCGGTGTCTCGCCGCTCATAGCAGCCCGCTATCAGATCATGGTTATGTGTATGGTTTATGGGGCGGCAGGGATCTCAGCCGCCTGTTTTCTGGCCCTGGTAAAACCACAATTTGTCAAAGTCGCAGCATGAGTGCATTATGGAACGTGGTCATGCTTTAGGCAAGGTTGCTGCAGCCGTACCACCAGCACGGCAAAACCGACAAAAGTGCTTTTGTTGAACAATGTTTGCCCGGCATAGTACCTTTGCAAGGTGGGGCTGCAAGCTGATCAATATCAGCTGCATTCAGGCATCATAAGTGATTATTACCACATCAGCGGCCTTATCACGGATGGGGATCAAATCCCGGTACTCTTTTGAGTGATACCAGGCCTGCAAAGTGCCCTGATCAGGAAATTGAATCACGACAGTATTTCCATGCCTATGTCTGCCTGTTAGAACTTTTGCCCGCCTGCCCCGGAACATGATCTCTGCCCTATAGGGCGCCAATGACCTGCCAACACCCTCAACATATCTTTTCCAGAGTTCAGTGTCTTTGACTGTTATGTGCCCAATCAGATACGCTGCCATCCTTTCACCCCCTGCCGTTATTTATCAGTTTGCCTGAGCCATAGTACACATCTGCTGTTGCCCTGCCGGTCTCATAATGGCAGATACCTCGTTGCCCGAAAATATTCCGGCAGGTGCACCTGTGATGCCTGGCGCCGCATTCTCCGGCCAGTTGTGAGAACAGGGCCGGAAAGCAATACCTACAGCAATTATGATTCTTTGCCCTTCTCCTCTTTGAGGATCGCTTTCATATCAAGGGCCCTGTCAAAGTTATTTATCTGCTCCAGGCTGAGCAGCAGGTCTTTGAGGCTGAATATCTGCAGGCGGCAGGCCTGGGTAAAAAGCCTGTTCACCAGCAGCAATGACGAAATTTCCAGCTCCTGGATCCTCTCTTCAGCCACAGCCTTGACGGTTTCATTAATGCATAACTCATCAGCCCTTTCAATCTTTGCAAAGGCTTTCAGCAGGCCGTTATACTGCTCTTCACGGTTTTCCAGTTTCTGGATGCCTTTCATCTCATGATAGAGTTTCACCATACGCTTACGGAATAAAGTATACTGGTCATTCATGAACATATTTTCTGAACCTTCAAATTCGTCAAGGTCATGGCGTATCCCCTTGAAATTCTTTATTGAATTCATAATATTGCGGGACGAAAACACCATACGTTCCAGTTCCTTGGCATCCACTTCCTCCATCTTCTGACTCTGGAGTTTGGAGTAGTAGGCAAAAATCTCTGCGTGCAGCAGCTTTATGTTTTCATACAGGGCAGGAAGGGAAAGTCTTTTCCTGATGGTCTTTTCCAGGGGCAGATCCTCTGCAAACACCAGCTGGCTGTCGATATTCAACAACCGCAGGCCATAAAGCTGACATTCATGCAGCAGGTGAATAATTTCCTGCCGCAGCGCTGAGGTGGCAGCCTCCAGCACTTCAGTAGGGGTTTTGTTGATATACACAGTGAGAACCGGTTTATGGTCGGGATACACCCTGCAAAGCATAGCGGCCAGAAGACTGATAAAAGGAAAAAACAGTATGACGCCTATTATATTGAACAGGGTATGGAAAAGGGCGAGCCCCATGACATCGTTGGCCTGAATATCTATCATATGGCTGATGAGCCAGACCAGTATATTGATGCATAAAAAGGCGACAATCGCGGTAACAAGGTTAAAAATAAGGTGACTGAAGGCAACCCTTTTCTTTGCCGGAATACCGCCAAGAGCTCCCAGGATGACCGTTATGGTGGTCCCCACATTGGCCCCGATGACCATGGCCACACCGATATCAAAGGTGATCAGACCACTGTGGAGAGCGGTCAGGATGACAGCGATGCTGGCTGCACTGGCCTGCATAATAGCCGTCAAAAGAGTACCGACAACGAGATAGAGCCAGAGGCCGTAATCGGGGACCATGCCCAGGTCGAAATTCCGGCCGACATTTTCCACACCGCCTTTCATGTAATCCAGGCCGAGAAAGAGAAAACCGAACCCGATAAGGAGCCGGCAGACCTGGTATAGTCTCGGTTTTTCAGAAGAGTCGCAGAAGATAAGGCCGATGCCGCCGATGCCTATAAAGGGCAGGGCAAAGCTTTCGATTTTCAACTTGAAACCGACAATGGCCACAATCCACACGGTCAGGGTGGTGCCGAGATTGGAGCCCATGATCACCCCGATGGCATTCTGCATACTCATGACCCCTGCGCCGACAAATGCCAAAACCATGAGAGACACGGCGGAACTGCTCTGCAGCA
Source organism: Desulfobulbales bacterium (assembly GCA_033722905.1). Classification (GTDB taxonomy): domain Bacteria; phylum Desulfobacterota; class Desulfobulbia; order Desulfobulbales; family BM004; genus BM004. The sequence continues at coordinate 956 of JAWVYE010000186.1, read as the reverse complement.
GGGCTGTAACAAGTGTACCGCTGCCGACGGACCTGATGCGGCCGTTGGTATACAGTTTAATCATCCGCCTGAAGGCTCTGCCTGATAAAATTCTGATAGCATATTCAAGCATGGACATGCCGAAAAGAAATATTCCGAGTCCTGCCAGCAGTTTCCAGAGATCAAATGTATCGCTCATTTATCTTGCCTGGTTTCTAGCTTACAATATCTATTGGGCCGGAGTGGCCTCCTGCGGGCAGGGGTAGGCATAACGCAGCGCCAGGATTACGAGATAGGCTGCCAGGTCATGGTGTTTTTCCTGATTGTTTTCCAGGTATAGCGTCACCTCCCGGATAACCTCTGCCGTGGTGATATTTTTCGGCAGGCAGAACATGTCGTCGGGCAAAGATTCCACGGTTGTTGCCACTGTATGAAAATCAACAATACCGGCGATATATCCCGCGCAGACTCCGAACCGGTGATCATCATACGGACCAGTCCTGTCCAGGCCTTTCACTGCATGGGTACAGGATTCATAAATATCTTTGCCGCTAAAAACATAATTTGCAGGCTTGGCCTGCGCCTGCAGAACACCAAGCATGAGCATTACAGTAAATATCACAGCAGCCCTTTTCATGGAAACCTCTTTTGTTTTTCAGTTCTCCTGACAGGAAAGCTTCATCCGGCACAGGGCATAATTACATGTATTGCAGAAAAAGGAAACGAAGCAGGTGCTTTTTGAAAAAACTGCCCTGCAGCCTTTGACCAGACCCTGGTTTCCATCAGCCCTCATCCTAATTTTCTCTTGACATAATTTCACCTTTTTTCTAGTCATTTTACTATCCTTGACATGATAGAGACAGAAATGACCCGGTCCGCTCAACTGTTGTAAAACAGGTAAAAAATACAGGCAACAAACAGAAGTCATGCTCCGGCCCTGTAGAAAATCTGATTTATTTGAGATCTATACTGTCATC
>JAWVYE010000185.1:0-4376 GCA_033722905.1 Desulfobulbales bacterium | reverse complement strand
TCCGTAAACTGACATCCGGCACCTACACCTATTTGCCCTTGGGGCTGGCCTCGATCCGCTCGTTTGAACAGAGTGTCCGTGAAGAGATGACCCGGGCCGGGGCCCAGGAGCTGCTCATGCCCATGGTGCAGCCGGCAGACCTCTGGAAGGAGTCAGGCCGCTGGGAAAAATACGGCCCCGAACTGCTTCGGTTCACAGACCGCCATGACCGGGAGAGCTGCCTGGGGCCGACCCACGAAGAGGTAATTACCGACCTGGTCCGGAGAGAGATCCATACCTACAGGGATCTGCCGCTCAATCTTTATCAGATCCAGACCAAGTTTCGGGACGAGATCAGGCCCCGGTTCGGACTCATGCGGGGCCGTGAGTTTATCATGAAGGACGGCTACAGCTTTGACGCGACCGAAAAGGATGCAGAGGTCACATACCAGAAGATGTACAATGCATATCAGCGCATCTTCAAACGCTGCGGCCTCTCTTTCAGGGCGGTTGAGGCTGACACCGGCACCATCGGCGGCAGCTTTTCCCATGAATTCATGGTACTTGCCGATACCGGGGAGGACACCCTGGTAATATGCCGAAACTGCTCCTATGCCGCCAATATTGAAAAGGCCTCTGTGCAGCCGCCTGAAAAAACAGGCTTGCATGACGAGCTGCTTCCCCTGCAGAAAGTTGAAACACCCGGCAAGAGAAAGGTTGAGGTGGTCTGTGATTTTCTTGGTATTTCCCCCAAGGAACTGGTGAAAACCATGGTATACCTGGCCGATGGCGATCCTGTCGCTGTTCTGGTTCGGGGCGACCATGAGGTCCAGCCGGTCAAGCTCAAGAACATGCTGGGCGCAGTGGATGTTGAGCTGGCTGATGAGAAGCAGGTTTTTGACATTACCGGGGTGCCCAGCGGCTACCTCGGTCCACTTGGTCTAAAAATACCTGTGGCCGCTGACCGGGAGGTAGCCGCCCTGGTAAATTTTACCGTCGGGGCCAATGAAAAGAATTATCATCTGAAAAATGCAAATTTACCAAGGGATTTCAAGGTTTTTCAGGTGGCTGATCTGCGCCAGGTCACACAGGATGACAGGTGCCCGGCGTGCAACGGTGACCTTGAATTAACCAAGGGTATAGAGGTCGGCCACATTTTTAAACTGGGAGACAGCTACAGCAAGGCCCTTAAGGCTACCTTTCAGGATAATAACAGTGAAGAAAAGAATTTTGTCATGGGCTGCTACGGTATTGGTGTCAGCAGGACCATTGCCGCGGCCATCGAACAAAACCATGATGAACACGGTATTATATTTCCATTACCCCTGGCACCCCTGCAGGCCGTAATCTTAAATCTCGATCCGAAGAATGAGGCGCTGACATCAGCCGCTGAGTCTTTTTACAGCCGCATGCAGCAGGAAGGGTTTGAGGTTTTGCTTGATGATCGTGATGAGCGCCCCGGCAGCAAATTCAAGGATGCCGACCTCATCGGCATACCCTTCAGAGTCACCATGGGAAAACGTTTTATCCAGGACGGTGAGGTGGAGATACGCACAAGAAAGGACGGCAAAACCAAAAGTCTGACTCCTGAAAAGGCGCTGGCAGAGCTTGCCGGCTCCATCCGAAAAGAATTGGCAGGAACCAGCAATATTTAAGCTTTTACGCACAGATACTTTAATCCCGGATGACAGACTATAATACAATTGAAAACATTGCCAGGGGGTATCTCCATGGCGTTGATCTTGAACCCCTGGAAAAAGCGTATCACTTTGCTGAAAAGGTCCATGCAGACCAGATACATCCCACTTCAGGCGAGCCTTATTTAGTCCACCTGCTTTCAGTGGCAGAGATTCTGCTCGGTATGAAACTTGATCTGCAGACGGTAATTTCCGGTCTGCTGCACGGTGTCTTGAAGCAGGACCAGTCAATAACCGTCAAGGAAATCGAAGAGGAGTTCGGCAAAGATGTGGCCGTTATTATCCGGGGCGCCACCAGGATCACCAATGTCCAATTCAACAGCAAGCTCACCTATCAGGCGGAAAACATCAGGAAACTCCTGCTGGCAATGGCTTCAGATATCAGGGTATTGTTAGTCAAGCTTGCCGACAGGCTGCATGACATTCGCTCCTATACCCTTGATGATAAAGAGCGCCAGAAGGAACTGGCCCAGGAGACCCTGGAGCTTTATGCCCCCCTGGCCAGCCGTCTCGGTATTGACTGGATGAAACGTGAGCTTGAGGATCTTGCCTTTAAGTATCTCTATCCTGATGAATATAATGATATTACAGCCAGGATAGAGAGTTCCACCGCTGACCGTGAAAATTATGTCAGAGAGGTTATCGGTATTCTCAAGGACAAACTGGCGCAGATAAATCTCACAAATTGTGAAATAATAGGCCGCCCCAAACACCTTTACTCGATCTACAAAAAAATCATTGCCCAGAAAATCCCGCTGGAGAAGGTATATGACAAGGTTGCCTTCAGGATCATTGTTGATACGATCACCGAATGTTACGAGGCCCTTGGTGTGGTGCATGCCAACTGGCCGCCGGTGCCCGGACGCATAAAGGATTTTATCAGCACCCCTAAGGCCAACAACTACCAGTCTATGCATACCACGGTTATCGGCCCTTACGGTGAATTCATGGAGGTGCAGATCCGCACCCGGGAGATGGATCGGGTTGCCCAGGAAGGTGTGGCGGCCCACTGGGCTTATAAAGAGGGGCAGGCCATCAGCAAGGAGGATGCCAAGGTTTTCAGGGGACTGAAACAGCTGGTGCAATGGCTGCAGGAGCTCAAGGACCCCAAGGAATTTCTCGATTCGGTGCGCGGCGAACTTTTTGAACCGGATGTGTATGCCCTGACCCCCAACGGTGATGTGAGAGAGTTTCCCCAGGGCAGCACGCCGCTTGATTTTGCCTACAACATTCATACGGAGGTCGGCAACAGCTGCGTAGGGGCAAAGGTAAACGGCAAGATAGTGCCCCTGAAATACAAGCTGCAAAACGGCGATGTGGTTGAAATAATCACCTCTCCGAAGCAGAAGCCGCGCCGGGACTGGTTGTCGCTGGTGCGTACGAGCAGGGCCAAGTCCCGTATCCGTCATTGGCTGCGCCGAGAAGAACAGGAAAAGGCCATGAATGTCGGGCGCGAAATATGCGAGCGGGAACTGCGCAAACATGACACCTCTTTAAAAAAGATCATCAAGACGGGCCATATGCGGGAAATACTCAAGGCGACGCGGTGCAACTCCCTTGAAGACCTGCTGGGCAAAATCGGTTCCGGCAGTCTGGCCATCCAGAATGTTATCAAGGTTCTGCTGCCGGAAGAGATGCGAAGTGATGCGGAGGAAGCAGCTGCAGACCTGGATATTCAGGCTGCTGCCCTCCAGGCAAAACGCGCTAAACCAACCAGTGAAGGCATTATTGTTGAGGGTGTGGATGACATGCTGGTTAAAATCAGCCAGTGCTGCCTGCCTGTACCGGGTGACCCGATCATGGGCTTCATCACGACAGGACGAGGCATCTCAATCCATAAGGCAAATTGTCACAATCTCCTGGCAACAGATCCCCAGAGAAGGATCGAAGTAAACTGGTCGGCAGATGCAAAAACAGTCCACCGGGCCCTGATTCACCTGGTCACCCAGAATAAGAAGGGCATGCTGGCCGCGGTCAGCAATTCCATCAGTATGGATGATGCCAATATTGCCGAACTCGAGGCCAAAACCAGTGCGGACAATCTTTCCACAAGCAATATTGTCCTTGAGGTGGAAAACCTTGAGCATCTCAGCAGGGTTCTGGAGCATTTGCGGCAGATAGAAGGAGTTATTGAGGTAAGACGCAGATAACGCATGCAGCCATGTTTGGGCAGGTAAGAATGTTCAGGTTTAAAGTTAAAAGCTGCTGCATGGACTAACAGGCTTTACGCTATATGCATGTCAGGATTACGGCAGAAAAACATCCTGCCGCCGGAGTGGGCATTATTTTTGCTGCATAATTGGGCAATAAAGCTATAAACATGTATTACAATTTGCTCTCAAAATGACAATTTTTGTCAATCATTTGCCTGTTCTCCATTCTTTCAGGTGAACAATAATATCTCAATAATCATTCCTAACAAGTTTGTAATAGCCGTCCAGTCCTAAACAATCCACGTCTATATTTTTTTTTATTGGCTGGTGCGATATTTGCAGTGGTCAACTGGTGCGCAAAATTTTGGCTGGGCAAACTTTGTTAATGTCAGAGCGGTCCTCAGTAAAAACCACATCGTGAATCATTTCAAATTGTTGTCAGGTACCCTTTGTGAATGTCAGCTCAATTTGTATCAAGGGAGGAAAACATGGCGGAAACGGCTAGACAGTCAAGTGATTATCTGGAACCGGATAATGATTTATATGA
>JAWVYE010000184.1:0-4376 GCA_033722905.1 Desulfobulbales bacterium | reverse complement strand
TCGATGTTGTACCGGAACCCGATACACCAGACGTCGATAACCCCTACTGGGCTCAAGACGAAGTAACCGTGAATTGCCAGATGCAAGGCTGCTTTACCAGGACCCCCGGCTTCTGGGGCTCCAAGCGCATGATTACCGATGAGGTTATCAATGCTGATCCATTTGGAGTTTACAGCTGCGGCCTGACGCTCAATAACGTCTTGTACGAGGTCCAGGGTTCAGCGGTTGAAGACACATGCTCCACCGGTAATGACAAGTCGTATGTCGATTATGAACCGCAGCAGATCCAGCTTATCCGCCAGTGTACCGCGGCAGCGCTCAACGCCAAGGCTTCAATGATGTTGGGTGGAAGCTGTGCAAGCTTCGATATAGGCTATGACTTCGATGACTTCGCGGACGCGTTTGCAACCTGTTGTACAGAAGGATGCGCCCAGGGTGAAGTTGGAGCCAACTGTATCAAGGCGCTTGACGACTTCAACAACTGGGAAAGCGAAGACGAACTTATCTGGGAAGACATGTGCGAGATCCAGGACAATGGTAAGGGCGGCGATAACTGCGGTGCCAACAACTGCAACAAAGGCGGTGATGAAACATCTTGGAGAGCACGGAACAACGGCTGGGTGAACTGCAGGCCGGATATTTCCGAATATGACGGCTGCGAACAGCCCTAGTCAGTTCATGTGACGATCCAGGACAACCTGCACCCAGGTTGCCTTAAACCATAAACACCAACCAAGGCAGGGGCTTCAACAGCCCCTGCCTTTCTTTTGCTCATCCGTTGGCAGGTTTTCCTGCAGCAGGCTCGGGCAGTTTTTCCTGCACCGTGGGGAAAAGGGACATATCGGTGTGCGGCAGGAAGAGTGAGGCCATATAGTGGTTCATGAAGTTGGGGTTTTCCGAAAGCTCCATGTTGGTCATGAGTTTGGCGACCACGGTGCGCTCCCAGAAGCGCTTATGGTCAGTGAGGCTTATCTGGGCACCTAGCAGAGAGGCGTTCCCGAGGTAATAGAACTTTTCCCGCTCAATATCGGGCAGCAGGCCGATACAGATGGCCTGTTCCAGATCAATATAGTTGCCGAAGTTGCCGGCTAAGATAACCCGGTCAAGGTCGGCAAAGCCCAGGCTGACCGATTCGAGTAGCGTCTGGTAGCCCGCGTACATGGCGCCCTTGGCCCGCATGAGGTTGTCAAGATCCACCTCGGTAATGACGATATCCTCATCCACGGCCGAATCCTTGGCCCAGGCCAGCACGTATTCATACCCGTCATATCCCTCCCTGATCCTGGCATGATCAAGGCTGCGGCTGAATTTACCCTGCTGGTCTATGACACCCTCCTCCAGCAACTCGGCCACGATGCTTATAAGGCCTGAACCGCATATGCCCTGCGGCCTTGCGTGGTCTATGGTGATGATCATCGGTTCGAGGGTTTCCGGCTCGATATGAAAATTTTCGATGGCCCCGGCGGTGGCCCGCATACCGTGCTTGATGCCGCCGCCTTCAAAAGCCGGGCCGGCGGAACAGGCGGCGCAGACCAGCCAGTCCTTGTTGCCGATGACGATCTCGCCGTTGGTGCCTATATCGATGAACAGCGTCAGTTCGGAGCTTTTATGCATCTGGCAGGCATGCACCCCGGAGGTGATATCGCCGCCCACGTAGCTGGCCACGGAGGGATAGAGAAAAAGGCGGATGGATGTATGCGCTGTAATGCCTAAGGATGCGGCCCGGGTAATGGGGTACTGGTTGCAGGTCGGCGTATAGGGGGCCTCGCGGATAAATTTGGGATCAAGTCCAAGCAGGAGATGGCACATGGTGGTGTTGCCGGCAGCCAGGATGTAGCTGAGGCCATCATGGCCGATGCCTGCTGCGCTGCAGACCGTGGCAATAATATTATTTATGGTGCGGACCACTCTCTCCTGCAGCGCTTCCAGACCGCCCGGCCTCTGGGAGTATATGATACGGGAGATCACGTCCTCACCATGCTGGATCTGACCGTTGTACTCCGAGGCCTCGACCACCACCTCGCCGCTGTTGAGATCTATCAACACACCGCATACTGTGGTTGTGCCGATATCAATTGCCAGGCCGTAAAGTTCCCTGGTGGTATCTCCAGGTTCCACAGCTATGATGCGGTCCGGCTCCTCCACTCTTTTGCCGCGCAAAAGCAGGGCGGTCACCTCCCAGTTGGCCTGCCGCATAACAAAGGGAAGTTCCCGGAGCAGTTCCGGGTGATCATAGGAAGGCATCTCACATTCCGGGCAGCCCCTGCTGATGGCCCTGACCAAACGCTGCAGGTCTGAAATATTGTCTTCAATGGACGGCCGGGTCAAGGCAAAAAACCGCTTTTCAACCAGGGGATCAACATCCCAGCCGCCGATGAAATCATCAAGGGAGCGGGCCGATATCGACCGGGTTGTTTTGGGTTTGCGTTTGAGCTTTTTGCCGTCTTTCCTAATGGTTTCAGGTATCTGTACCACCAGATCAGCAACGACTTCGGACTGGCAGGCAAGCCGGAAGCCCTGTTCGATCTCCGTACTTTTGAGCTGCGTGGCCTGGGTGGCTGCCACCTCACCCTGTTCTATCCTGACCTTGCACTTGCCGCATACCCCTTCGCCACCGCAGAATGCATGGATATAAACCCCGGCATTGGCAGCGGCATTGAGCAGGTTTTCCCCCTCAGCAACCTTAATTTTTATGTCATCGGGCAGAAAATGGACTGTTTTTGCCATATTGAAACACTCCTCCATAATGTGTTGCCCACTGAACCCTTTTTTTCCTTTTTTTTCAAACGAAAACATTTGCTTTCCGCTATGTTGCAGAGAAAAGTAACAGAAACAACGGCTCATTATACGGGCTAACAGTTTACTGATGGCATTTATTCTGGTAAAGTTGCCAGCCGGCTTAAGAAATACAATTAGAGGAAATGTTATATTTTTTCTGTTTTTGCAGCAGCAGAAACAACTGAACGGATTTCCCATGCACAACAAACAGTTACCCGAATTTGTCAGCTTTTTACTGCAGCCTGCGGCCTATGATCCGGCCCCTTCTGCAGTCAAGCTTGTCCAGACGCATATTTCCTATGTCTTCATAACAGATGACCTTGTTTTCAAGTTCAAGAAACCGGTTGATTTCGGTTTTCTTGATTTTACTACCCTTGAAAAACGGCGTCACTTCTGTCAACAGGAACTCATTTTAAACAGGCGCCTCTGCCCGTCAATCTATCTCGGTCTTGTTGCCCTGGAAAAAACGGATGCCGGCTTCTCTCTCACGAACCCGGACCGGGCGGCAACCGGGAATATTGTTGAATATGGCATCAAGATGAAGCGCATGCCCGAAGAGCGGATGATGGCCAATGTCATCAAGGCCGGCCGCCTGGTCCCTGAAATGCTCGACAAGGTCTGCGATGTCCTGGTGCCATTCTATGCCGAGGCTGAAGGGGGCCCCAAGATCCAGGAATTCGGCAGGCCCGCAGGGGTCGGTGTAAATATTTCCGAGAATTTCAGCCAGACCGAAGCCTTTATCGGCAGCCCCTCTCTCAGCAGGGACCAGTTTGAGCGCATCAGGAACTTTGCCGCCGCCTTTCTTGACCATGATGAGCGTTTTGCGGCCAGGATTAAAGCCGGCCGCATCCGTGACTGCCATGGCGACCTCTACTCCGCCAATATCTGCCTGGCGGACCAGGTGTATATTTTTGACTGTATCGAGTTCAATGAACGGTTCCGGTACTGTGACGTGGCCAGTGACATAGCCTTTCTGGCCATGGATCTGGATTATCACGGGCTCACAGACCTGTCCGGGCATTTTGTCGCCCGTTTTATCGAAAAATCAGGCGACGCAGGCCTGGGGCCGATGCTGAATTTTTATAAGTGCTACAGGGCTTACGTACGCGGCAAAATAAACCTGTTCACCGCTGCCGACCCTAAAGTGGACAAGGAAACCAAAACCGGATGTTTGCAGATGGCCGGGGAATACATGCGGCTTGCCGAACGCTATGCCACCAAGTGAAACCAGACAAATAACGGTTATTTACGTCTTTTTCGGTTTGATCGCCTCGGGCAAGAGCACCCTTGCCCAGGCCTGGGCCTGGCATAAGCAGTTGCGCTGCTATAACTCGGATTGGGTACGCAAGGAGCTGGCGGGAATAAATCCCACTGAAAGCCGCCGTGAAACAATTGACACTGGTATCTATACCGGGGAATTTTCGCGTAAAACCTATGCGACCTTACTGGCGAGGGCTGAATCCCGGCTGCGGCAGAATCATTCTGTTATCCTGGATGCGTCATATCAGTATGCCAGGTACCGTCAGGAGATAAGAGAACTCGCCGCCGGAATAAACTGCCGCCTGTATTTTATCCTCTGCCGATGTCCTGAGGAAGAG
>JAWVYE010000183.1:0-4376 GCA_033722905.1 Desulfobulbales bacterium | reverse complement strand
GACAATGGCACTGCGGGCCGACAGTTTTTGCCGTAATGAATTGTCCGATATCCTGGTAAGACGGGCAGGTCTTCTCTTGGTGGCCGCGGACCTGTTCAGCAGAACAGCTCTGTCGGCCGGAGCAGGCCGGTACGAGGCAATGATTTGCCGGCGTACTTCGGAGAGCCGGTTTTCGCCGGGCGGGAACTTATGGTCAGAGGTGAGAACTGCTATACCGGCGGAAGATGCACGCATATCGGCAGACTGGCCGGAAAAGGGCAGGCATAAGCAAAAAATTAATACTGCTGTCAGTACGACTGCTGATTTTCGCATAGAGTGTTGTGAGGTTTGCTAACTCGTTTGAGTTATGAGAAAAATCTCCTTTTTCCGATCCAATGGTGATAGCAACTCGATAAAAAGTCAAGTTATTTTTTAGCTTTATTCTCCATTTGACTGAATTTCGGTTGTTTTAGAAAGGTCTGCATGCGCAACATATTGTGGTGTGAGCCGCTGCAGTCACAATATATTGAAGATTTGAGGGAAATTTAAAAATAATGATTACGGCAGGTTAATGCCAAATCGAGGGGTGATTCGGAAGCTGCTGCAGAGTCGGCTTTCTAATCGTTCTTGTTCAATAACTGGCGGACCATGAGGGTTACGGTCCTGAAATCAATCTTGCCGCTCCCCATCTTGGGGAACTCTTCAATGACAGTGAAAATTTTTGGCAGGGCGATCTTTGGCAATTCAGCAGACATTTTTTTGAGTGTTTTCTTTTCATCAATTTTCTGGGTCACCGCCGCAACGATTCTGGCACCTTTTATGCTATCCGGCACGTCAACAACACAGCAGAGAACATCTTCCGGCAGGTAATTCTCCAGGGTGTTTTCAACCTTTATGAGCGAGACCATTTCACCGCCGATTTTGACAAAACGTTTCAGGCGGCCCACGTGCCAGAGGTAGCCGTCCTCATCCAGGTTGCCCATGTCGCCGGTATCATACCAGCCGTGGCGGATATGCAGCGATGTCTCTTCAAAGTCATGGAAATAGCCCTTCATGACCAGGTCGCCCTTGACCAGAATCTTACCGTTTTCACCCACACCGCAGGGCTCGCCGGTCTGGTAATGTTCGATCATCACCTCGACCCCTTTTAATGGCAGACCAACACTGCCGGGTTTGTTGTGCCCTTCATAATTGGATGAAATTGCCGGGGATGTCTCGGTTGTTCCGTAGCCTTCATAGAGGGTAATGTTGTGCTTTTCCAAAAAGGCTTCGCGCAGGGCATCGGGACACTTGTCAGCGCCGCAGACGGCAAGGCGCAGACTGGCAAAATCACCGGGCTCTGATTTTCGCAAGTAGCCCCAGTAGAAACTGGGTGTAGCGACCATCAGGGTCGGCTTGTCGTCACGGATTATTTCGCATATTTTTCTGTAATCCAGGGGATTGGCATAGGTGTAGATGGTCATGCCGTGGTACAGCGGGGTCCAGAGGTTGCCGGTAAGGCCGAACACATGGAAATAAGGCAGGTTAGCCAGGAAGGAATCCTGGTCATTGAATTTGTAGCGTTCTGAAAAACTCTCAATGTTTGAAACTAAATTTTTGTGGGTAAGCTCCACCGCCTTGGGATCCTTTTCACTGCCGCTGGTAAAAAGGATGACCGCGTCCTGGTCTTCACTGCCGGAGAACACCATTTTCTGGATTACCCCGGTAGGAAGTTTGGAAATTGCCGCGGCTTTAATTTTGGCGGGTGTACTCAGTCCGGCCATAATGTCTTCCAGGTAGACCATGCCTTCCACATGGGGGCAGTCGATTTTCTGTAAAAGCGCCTTGGAGGTGATAATGGTCCTGAAGTCGCATTTTTCCTGGGCATACCTACAGTTTTCCGCCGCCCCGGTGGAATAGTTGATCATCACCGGAGTACGACCGCTCATCAGGGTGCCCAAAATCGTCAGGCCGCAGCCTGCCGATGTGGGTATCATTACTCCCAAAAAGCCCTTATCGTATTTTTTGAATTTTTCACTGAGAAGAAGTGAGGCGATAAGCGCTTTTGCATAAGTAACCTCCCTGCCGGCCGTGCGGTCGGCAAATGCCAGTTTTTCGCCCTGTCTCTTTGCTACCTTGATAAATTGATGGTGTAAAAGCATATACTTCCCCCATTTATTTTGTTTTTTTCTGAAGATCTATGGAGTCCTTCAGGGCCCGCAGCAGGTCGATGGCTGAGAGCATTCCGACCAGATTACCGGTTTTGTCCAGAACCGGCGTGGCGCCGATATGCTTTTCCAGCAGAAGGGATACCGCCTTGTTCAGGGTGTCATATGTATGGACCACATGCACTTTGGTGATCATGACATCGCTCACCAGCATTGCATTGTCAAGATAGTAGACATGGGCGATGTCATGGGCCTCGTCAACCCAGTTCGGCCGGCGCAGTTCCCGGTCACTTATGATCCCGATCAGCTTGTTATGTTCATCAACTATGGGCAGGTGTCTTATGGAGTTTTCCTTCATTTTGAAGAATGCTTCCCTGATGCCCATGGTTGGAGGGATGGAGATTACCTGGGATGACATGTAATTGCTGACCTTAATTTTCATATAATGCTCTCCTTATTTTGGAGAATTTACCAGATATATAGCCAACGACAAGTACTAAAATATAAAATTTTCACATAGTTGCCAGGGGAAAAGGGGAGAGTTGGAAAATATGCGGGAAGAGAGGTTGAACAACTGCTGCTGTAATTATTTGTTTGCAAAAAAATCTGCCGGGGAAAAAGCACCCTGCCTTATTTACTTAAAAAAGTTGTCAAACAGAAATCCCTGAATATCTGCGGGCCAAATGGGGCCTGATGCAGGAATGCAGCCTAACAAAAAAATATTGGCGGGATGTATCAAAAGGCGGGATACTATTATGAGGGGCTGTCCCAGTTCTCAGCAAGGATTTCCCGTTCTCTTTTGACCTTTCTGATACTGTTGATCATTTCATCTTCTGAAATGAATCCTTTGGTAATAAGGATATCTATGAGCGCCTGGTTCAGGATTATTTCAGTTTTCAGGGCCTCTTCAGCGGTAATGAAATTCTGGGTGATGATACGTTCAGCCATGGGTAAGCTCTCCGCAGGTTGTTGATCCGTGCTGACAAAAAGATCTTTATTCATGCAAAATGACAATCAGACATAAATGTGTTCAGGATTATACTAAGCTCAAGGGGCCACACAATACTTATAAATCAGCAGTAAAATCATAGGAATAATCTAGTATTTTAAAAGAGGACAATTCCAGCTATATTTTCCCCGGTGAGTAACCATACCCTCAGTCCCGGTAAAGCCCATAAGACAAAATGGTAATTACGGCAACCGGGAAGGCGTCCCTGTGTCAAGGGTTGTCCGGATAAGATCTTTATTTAAAACAGCAAGGGGGGGATGAAATATAATGACCTGCTGCCGGCTGATTCCAGCCCCGGATCCCCACCTTGTTTTTTTATTTTTCAGATGTGGAAAACCGGTGCCGGGGGCAATGGATTATGGAGGCTGTTATGCATTATAAATTGCTGCCAAGGGAAAATTTTTCTTTCACAATTTGTTAAAAAAATGAGTGTTAATAACACTTATTTAACACCGGCAAGGGAAAAAAAATAAAATATTGAAAATTCATTGACTAAAGATCAAACATGGTGAATATTGAAATCTGGTGAGTGGCTCCATACACAAATATATCTGATATTTACCTGACAGTTCCTGCCCGATTCTGCAAACAGGCACAATTTACACCTGTTCTGTAAGAGGCACCGGTGAAACTTCAGGGTGAGCAGAGGAATACCTATGCGATTAAAAGGATCGGAGACTGTACTGGTTGTTGACGATGATCCCTTGATGCTCAATGTAATTGAACAGGGGATTTCCTTTTACGGCTATAAGCCTATCGTGGCCTCCAATGGTGAAGAGGCCCTGAAAGTGGCGGCGGAAAAAAAGATTGATCTACTGGTGACCGATATAATGATGCCTGGCATGAACGGCATAGACCTGGCCAAAAAGTTTGCAGTGATAAATCCGGAAGCAAAGATTCTGTTCATGTCCGGCTATGTCTGCCCTTCCATAGCTCACCAGGGTATTCCGGAGAGCGAGTTCGCCTTTATTCAGAAACCCTTTGCGCCGGATACACTGGTCAAAAAGGTGCAAAAGGTTTTAAGGGGCCCGGAAGGGCTCAAGGAAATTGAAGATCCCCAGCCGGATTAACCGGCAGTACCCTTTATTTTTTCAGGGCCTCAGGCCTATCCCCTCCCGCATCTATCACATCTGCAGGGATACAATCCAGTAGCATTTCAGCAATCAGTTTTGATATTTGTTATTACATGACTGATAATGTTTTATTTTTATTGATTTTTTTGCAGTAACTGTTTACTATTT
>JAWVYE010000182.1:0-4381 GCA_033722905.1 Desulfobulbales bacterium | reverse complement strand
GTTGCCGTTTCTCTATGTTTTTGCAGATAGTCCGGTTTCTATCACAGCTGTCAAGCGTGATTTGCATTCAGCCGGGCACTTGAGTTATAAAGATACAACCAGTTTCTGTCAATTCAGCACGCCCTTGAAATTTGCAAAAACCAGCTATAAATTAATGAAACCTCTCAAAATTATTGTGGTCCGGGGTGAAATTTAATATATAATAAAAAATATTATACCGTCCGGCAAAAATAATCTCATACATATATTATACACCCATATATGTATAATTTGTCTAAAAACGAAAAATGTCAAATTTTATAAGTTCACAGATTGACAGTCTCATTGCTGCTGATCTCCATGATCCTTTCCAGGTTCTGGGTCTGCATTTTATAGAACAGGAATCACGGCTTGCATTGGTACGCACCTTCCAGCCCCATGCCGAGTCCGTGCAGATCGTTGTCAATGGCTCCAGGAAGTACATGTATAAGATGCGCCATGAAGGACTTTTTGAAATAATACTGCCTGAATTTTCCGAGCCGTTTCCCTATCATTTTGAAATTCAGTTTTGTGACAAGTCTGTCCATGAAATTAATGATCCTTACCGTTTCCTGCCCCAGTTAGGTGATATCGACCGTTATCTGTTCAACAGCGGCACCCATTATGAAATTTACAATAAACTAGGGGCCCATTTACTTGCAATTGATGGGATTGCAGGCACCATATTCAGGGTCTGGGCTCCGGGGGCACGCCGGGTAAGTGTGATCGGCAATTTTAACTCCTGGGACGGCCGTGTGCACCAGATGCGCAGTCTCGACAAATCAGGGATATGGGAGCTTTTCATACCGGGAATAACCGAGAATGAACTCTACAAATTTGAGATAAAATCCCAATACGGCGATCTGCTCATTAAGTCTGATCCCTTTCAGTTCTATGGCGAACTGCGACCCAAAACAGCTTCTGTTGTTTGCTCCCTCGATAAATTCTCATGGCATGACCGGGAATGGCTTGCAAAGCGTTCCCAGAATAAGCCCTATGACCAGGCGGTATCCATTTATGAACTTCATCTTGGTTCATGGCGCCGTGATCCGGATGACCCGGAACGGTTCCTGACATACAGGGAAATTGCAGACGCCCTCGTGCCCTATGTCAAGAAGATGGGATTCACACATATTGAATTAATGCCGGTCATGGAACATCCCCTGGATGAATCCTGGGGCTACCAGGTAACAGCCTATTACAGCGTCACCAGCAGATATGGAACCCCGGAGGATTTCATGTACCTTGTCGACCTCTGCCATCAGAATGACATCGGTGTTATTCTGGACTGGGTACCGGCCCATTTCCCGACAGATGCCCACAGTCTTGCCCGTTTTGACGGCACTGCCCTCTATGAGCATGAAGATCCCCGCCAGGGGGCCCATCCTGAGTGGGGCACACTTGTGTTCAACTACGGCAGAAAGGAGATCAGTAATTTCCTCATAGCCAATGCCCTGTTCTGGTTTGACAAGTTTCACGTTGACGGGTTGCGGGTGGATGCTGTGGCTTCAATGCTCTATCTTGATTACTCCCGCCAGGAGGGCGAATGGATTCCCAACTGCTACGGCGGCAGGGAAAATATAGAAGCCATTGAATTCCTGCGCCATCTCAACAGTATAATCTATGACCATTACCCGAATGTCATGATGATCGCAGAGGAATCCACCAGCTTTTACGGGGTGTCAAAACCTGCCGATGCAGGTGGCCTGGGTTTCGGCTTCAAATGGAACATGGGCTGGATGAATGACACCCTCAGCTATATCAGTAAAGATCCCCTGTACAGGAAGTATCACCACAACGCCCTGACCTTTTCATTGTATTATGCCTTTTCCGAGAATTTTATACTTCCTGTTTCCCATGATGAGGTTGTGCACGGCAAAGGTTCCCTGATTGCAAAAATGCCGGGCGACCTGTGGCAGCAGTTTGCCAATCTCCGTCTTTTTCTTCTTTTCCAGTGGTGCCATCCAGGTAAAAAGCTGATTTTCATGGGAAGTGAATTCGGCCAGTGGTCAGAATGGTATTGCAAAACTAGTCTTGACTGGCATCTGCCGGAGTCGGGTCACCTCCATGAAAAAATACAGGTTTTTGTGCAGGCATTAAATCGGATGTACCATGACAATCCTGCCTTGTGGCAGATTGATTTCTCACATGAAGGTTTTCAATGGATGGATTTCAACGATATAGACAACTCGATAATTGGTTTTACCCGGAAAGGATTTGAACAGAGTGAGCAACTGGTCTGCGTATTTAATTTCACGCCGCAGGTAATCTGCAACTATAAAATGGGGGTGCCAGCCTCCGGAACCTACGAAGAAATATTCAGTTCTGATGCAGATGGTTTTGGCGGCAGCAATGTCTTGAATATGAATGAATTGCCAGCTGTTGATGAACCATTCGGGTTTGCCGCCAACCACGTGAAACTGAATCTGCCTCCGTTAGGCGGCACAGTATTAAAAGTTCGCCGGGAATAAATGCATGCGACTGACAATGGTTTATAAGCCGGGAGGATAAAAAATGTCTGTAGAAGAGTTGTTGCCCGCCGGAGACAAGATGAAAAAGGCTTTATGCTGGATTAGTGAAATGATAAAAAGTCATCCTGAAAAAAGCAGGCAGCAGGTAATCAATGAAGCTGAAGTCCGATTTGACCTGTCACCGAAAGAGTGTGACTTTATAGATCGCAAATTCAGGGATGGCATTGCCGAATGTAACTCTTCATAGGTCAGTTGCAGAACCGGGCTTCCATCTCCACATTAACGAGCGCCGCTCACCACTCCTTTATGGCGTCGCTCTAATTCTTTTCTGTCTTTTTCCTTTGTTATCTGGTATATAGAATATATTCTTTCTTGTCCGCAGGCAGCATTTTGTTCTGCCAATTGAAAGTGAAGGGCTTAACAGGCTTTTCCATGCAGCCGCCGCTGGTTTATAAACCCTTCACATGTATTGCAAGAGGTTCTTTATGGAAAAAGATCTGTTGCAAGCCGTAATCAAGGTCGAATCAGAGATTCACCAATCCATCGAGTCCGAACGGAAAAAAGCAGCTGCATGGCTGGAATCCATCCGTATATCACTGAGCCAGGAACTGGAAGATCAACAAAAGCAGTTAGAGGAGGAGTTTGCCCATTCGCTTGAAAAAACATGTAATGCGTGTGAATTAAAAGCAAAAAAAGAAATAGCGGACGTTAATCAGATGGCGGAACATCTGCAGAATCTTCCGGATACAATCCTCAGTGATGTTGTCTGGGAATTTATTCTGGCAATACTGCCGACTCAGAACCGGTGACAGAGCAGTGATCGTCAAAATGTCAAAAGTAGAAATTGCAGGTCCCCGGCAGCTGCTGGGGGAGACACTTGCACTTGTCCGCCAAAAGGGTGATCTCCATATCGAACCCTCAAATGTGGGGTTTATTGATGATATACATAAAAGAGCCGTCCATTCAATGCTGCCTGACGAGAAGGCACTCTTTGAAAAGATCTTCCTGGAAAAACTGAATAGCAAACTTAACGACCTTTTTGCCTGTCTGCCTGCGCAACCCGTGCGTGAAAGTTTTCTGACTCCCCGGCCGATTATTGATACTGTCAGCAGAACCCTGGACGGTCATTTGGCAAAATGCCATGCTCTGTGTGATAAACGCGGGGCCGTGGAACAGGACCTTATGGAATACAGCAGGTACAAACTGTTCCTGGCCACTGTCTCCAAACTGCTGGACAAGATTCAACTGACCCCTGATCTTGACTATTTAGGTATAACCTTAAAAGACAAAAAGTCAGTTGCTGTTCTGAAAGAAACCCTCAGTTGTCTTGCTGATGAATCCTGTGAACTTTTGACGGTCCAGGCTGATGATGGCTCTCTGGTCGGATTGATTGCCGCCACCAAAGACATTACGGAGGATATCCGCACCCTGCTAAGCCAAAAACAAATGCCTGAGGTCATGTTTCCCGAGTCAATGCGGAATATGACCTTTGCCAGAAAGGTTGAATACCTGCAAAAACAGATTCATGATAATGAGAAGTCTCTCCAGGCAATAGAAGCTGACTTGGCACAATTTTCCCACCGCTGGGGACCACTATATAAAGCCGCCCACGACTGGGTACATGAGCAGCTTTCCATTATCCAGGTTTCCGCCTTTGCATTTGAAACTGCGATGTGTTTCTTCATTTATGGCTGGATGCCTGCTGAGAAAGTCGCTTCGCTGAGCGCAACTCTGCAGAAAAAATTCAGCGGCAGTGTCATACTTGATGAGATTGATATCCGCACCGAGGATTTTGAACGTATCCCGGTAGTCCTGCAGAACCCGAAGTATTTCAAACCATTTGAAAATTTTACCAGGCTGCTGCCTCTGCCATCCTATACCTCATTTGACCC
>JAWVYE010000181.1:0-4389 GCA_033722905.1 Desulfobulbales bacterium | reverse complement strand
TCAGGTGTAATAATGTGCCGCAGGTGAAGTGTCATCTTGTCATCCGGCGAAATATCCGCAATGTCAGCGGCTATGTTCTCTTTCAACTTCAGGACCAGATTGCTGCTCCCGGGAAAACCCAGTCTCTGCGCCTGCCGGGCCGCCTTATAGGCAGATACTGGTTTGCCCAGTTCATGGTAGGTCATGGCCATATTATAATACATTTCTGCAAACCCGGGGTTCAGACGGACACTCCTGCTGTATTGCTCCAGAGCCATGGGCAGTTTATTTTCAGCATGATAAATAATGCCAAGAGTTGAATGCTTCATGGCATCGTCCGGGCTTAAGGCAATTGCCGTTTGCATTGACCTGACTGCATCCGGGAAATTACCTGTTTTGGCGTATGATATGGCGAGGTTCTCATAGGTGTTAGAATTGTCAGGATCCAGGGCAATGGCCTTTTTATACTCGGAAACCGCTGCCGCAAACTCCTCTTCCTTGGCATACTCGTTGCCCTTCTTAAAGTGTTTTTTGGCCTCCTGGAGTGCAATATATCCCGGTTGTGTCTCCTGAAGGGTAAGGCTCGTTGCCTCTTTGCTGACGGCCTCTCCCGGAGGGCTGCCGGCAACGTCATCCACATGGTTTTCCGGGGATAAAATACCGGCCGTGGTCTTTGCTTTATTGACATTAAAACGGGCGAGATTTTTACGGGCGGTTGCATCGCCCTGGTCGGCAGCTTTTTTAAGCCAGTACATGGCGTGCTCCTGGTTTTTTTCAACTCCAAGCCCGTCTAAATACATTGCTGCCAGGTTGTTTTGCGCTGCCACATGCCCCTGTTTGGCAGCTTTCAGAAGCCAGAAAGCAGATTGCTGGTAATCCTTTTCCACACCTTCACCGTAATAATACATGAGGCCCAGGTTGCTTTGGGCTGCTGCGTTGCCTCCATCAGCAGCCTTCTGCAGCCAGTATGCTGCCTTTGGCAGGTTTTTTTCAATACCCTGGCCGTTGAGATACAGGAGACCCAGATTGTTTTGGGCATCAATATTGCCATTTTCAGCGGCCAGGCCAAACCAGTAAGCCGCCTGGGCTTCATCCTTGTCATAGCCGTTTTCTCCGTGGAGATAAAGCAGGGCCAGGGTGTTCTGACTGGCGGTGTCACCCATTTGCGCAAAAGCTGCTAGGTCTTTGACCGGAAAGGGGACTGCTTCAGCTTTGCTTGCAACCTTCTGCGCCGGTGCGTCTGGTAACAGGTCTTCTTTGGCACGGGGAACTTCCCTGTCCTTTTCATCAGATATTTTTTCACCAGCAGCATTAATTTCACCGGTTAACGCATTTACCTGTTTTTGGGCTCTGCTGGAGCCAAGGGCGGCAGCTTTTGTATACCAGGATAATGCCCGGGATATATCCTTTGCAACACCGCGGCCATGCTCATACATGCGGCCCAGATAAAACTGGGCCCTGGGATATTTCTGCGTGGCCGCCCTGGTATACCAGGCAAAGGCCTGATCATAATTCTTTTCCACTCCCTGCCCGGCTTCGTACAATGCGCCGAGATTGGTTTGCGCCCTGGCATAACCTTGTAAAGCAGCTTTTTCATACCAGTGAAATGCTTTGGTATAATCAGCTGCAACTCCTATGGCGAGTTCATATAGGCGGCCAAGGTAGGTCTGGCCCATGGCATTGCCCTGGGCTGCTGCTTTCTCATACCATGAGCGGGCCTCTTTAAGGTTTTGCGAAACGCCGATGCCTTTTTCATAAAGAATGCCGATACCGACCTGGGCCTGGTCATAGCCCTGCTCGGCGGCCTTAAGATACCAGAATGCGGACTTTTCCGGGTCCCTGGCAGTGCCGCGGCCATATTTATACATGACCCCCAGGGCCTTTTGCGCCTTGGGGTGTCCCTGCTGGGCTGCCTTTTCATACCAGTGAAAAGCCTGCTGCAGGTTTTTTGGCGTACCCTTGCCGGAATAGAATTTTTCAGCCAACTGGAACTGGGCTTCGGCCTGGCCTTGCTGCGCTTTGTTTTTGAGCGCAGTTATTTGCCCCGCACACGGCTGTAAGGAATGCAGCAGAAGAAGCCCAACTACGGAAAAAAGAACAAAAACCCTGTGGAGAGGCCGCATGGGTTCAGCCGCCGTGTAGAATCAGGTGATCAATTGCTGGAGATTTCAATCCAGAATTCACCGATGGTTTTTTCGTTATAGGTGGCGACCACAGGATAGATCTTGCCGTTTTTGTTGACAGAGTAGCGGGACCAGAGGTCCTGGTTTGTATATATTGTATAATTGAGATCATTGCCGTCATTGACAGACTTGGGTGGTGCAAAACCCTTAAAATTAATGAGGACATCACTGTCCAAATGGGGAATATTCGTTCGTATGCTCTTGAGAATCAGGCGGCTGTCTTTATTGACGTGCAGGGTTGCACCTGCCGGAAGAGTTTGAATTGTGTCATTAACGTTAATGACAAGCTCTTCCGCCTGCATGGCCGGTAAATCTTTACTGGCGATGACTTCGGGTGGTTCCTCGGTAACAGTGCCGGTTTCCAGGGCAATCCAGCCGCATTCCGCAGCATCCTTGCGGACGATTATCCTGGTATCCGAGGGGATACTGAAAGGGATATTGGTATCGTTTCTGTTGCCCAGGCCATCTATGTCGGCAACCATGCCGCGTTTGTAATTACCGATAATATCTGTAATCAGCACCTCGTCGCCGGGTTTGATTTTCAGGGTTGAGCCATGGGGCATGGCATAGGCGGGCCCCTTGTTTACCTTGACGAGGAGATAATCAAGATGGGGTTTTTTCAGGTTTAACCCGGGAGCATCCAACTCTATGCCCAGGTGCTCCATGAAGGTGTTGATAACAAGCTTATGCAGGGATATCTTGGTTTCAAGTTTATTTATGGTTTTTGAGGTTTCAACCCCAAAGGCAGGGATGTTGGCCTGGGTAAGGGCATAGTATGTTGCCGACAGCCTTTGCTCAGGATGACTGGTACTGGACGAAATTGTGTTATGGTTGTTGGGCTTGAAATGGTAGCGTGTGTTTTCAAGCTGGCTGTTGACTTTCTTGATGACACTCTTGGCCAGGCCGTCCAGGTTGATCGCCCCCTTGTTATCGGGAAGCGGGTAGATGTTTGCGTCATAGATGATTGACTGGCCGTAACGGTTGGGGTTTTCCATGTCATTGATATAGACCGGGGAATAAAATCCGGAACCTTCGTGCAGGTTGAGCAGCAGATCGCTTTCCTCAATGAGATGTTTCAGGACAACGACAACTTCTTCATCAAGGCTTTTTTTGCCATTGCCGTTCTTGCCGAATTTACGGTTCATATCACCGGTCAGACCGTCACGCCGGTTCAATAGTATCGAGTAGAAGTTGGCCCTGGGCACGACAATGAGGTTGCCTTTTTTCAGATGGATATCAGCATAAAGGTCCGCTGTCAGGTAGCCTCCCGGTTCATCACCCTGGATGCCGCCTATGATCATAATGGTTTTGCCCGGTTCATCACCAAAAATGCGGTAGACGTTCAGCTCGTGATCCGTATTGGGCAGAAAGACATCGTGGATTATCTGGGCTTGGCCACTGGCACTGAAGACAACATTGAACAGCAAAAATGTTAATAGCTGCATTGCAAACATTCTTGTTTTCAAGGGAGAATCTCCTTTGTTCAGATGCGGGAGTAAACCTCGCGTTTAATTTTCCAGCCGTTACTGTCGTGGACTAAATAGAGGGTTTTTTTACCTTTCGCACTATAGCGGTCGGAGCGGTACTCCTGCAGGAAGGAAACGGTGGCGCCCCGGTCTGTCCAGTCAACCGTGATATCCGAGAGATTCACTGATATAAAAGCATAGGTTTCGTTCAGGTTCTTTTTGTGGGCTTTCCACTGCGCCAG
The DNA here is from genome assembly GCA_033722905.1 of Desulfobulbales bacterium. Lineage (GTDB taxonomy): Bacteria > Desulfobacterota > Desulfobulbia > Desulfobulbales > BM004 > BM004. Next base: position 519 of record JAWVYE010000181.1, on the reverse strand, counting down.
GTTTTTGCCGCCGCTTTTAAATGAAGCATCATAAAAGGCGATGTAAGGATCTATCTGTTTTGATACCCAGGCCTGCCGCCAGTCTTCAATGAATGCAATTATCTGTTGTTTATCCTTGCGGGCTCCGGTGGTAGCGGCCATAACACTGGCGACCTGTTCGCTGGTGTTCAACACTGTTTTCCGGGGTGCCGGTGTTTCGGGTTCTGTTGCAGCGGGAACCGGTTTTATCTTTGGGGTTTTATCAGCCTGCAGGTCGATTTTTTCTGCTTCAGGTGGGGTCTGGACCACAGGCTGCGGGACAATTTTTTCCACTTTAGGCTGGGTCGGGACCACAGGCTGCAGGGTAATTTTTTCTACTTTAGGCTGGGTCGGGACCACAGGCTGCGGTTTCAGTTCAATCTGAGCTGGAGGTAATGAATCACTTGCAGTTGAGCTTGGCCGGGAAACATTTTGGGCGCTTAAGGCGGCAAACATCGCCTCAGTCTCCTGCGGAGATTGTGCCGCCAGTTGAATCTCCCC
>JAWVYE010000180.1:0-4399 GCA_033722905.1 Desulfobulbales bacterium | reverse complement strand
TAGTTTTCGACCCAAGACTGATTGTCTCGCCATTGTCAACTGCCACCAGGGGCCAGTCTTCTGGGTGGAAATGCTCATTGATGGCCTTCAGGCCCATCTTGGAGCAGAAAATCTTTTCCGGCTTGGTGAGTTCAACTATTTCAGGCAGAGCGCCTGAGTGGTCCATCTCGACATGGTTGACAATGAGATAATCTATGTCAGTGGGATCAACCAGCTGCTTTATGTGGTGCACTAACTCGTTCAGGTGGCTCTTCTTCACTATATCGAACAGGGCGATTTTTTCGTCCATGACGAGAAAGGAATTGTATGTTGTTCCCTTATAGGTGGAGTAGCCATGAAAATCGCGGATATTCCAGTCAATGGCCCCGACCCAGAAAATCTTATCTTTAATCTCAGAGCTGTTCATTTTTTCTCCTTATGCATGTGCTGCATTCGTCTATGATTCAATCCGTTAACCAACGCTTAACAGTTAACGGTGAGAAATTCTGCAGGCGATCATTGTCAGCGCTGCCCTCCGGTAAAGGTCGGCCCTGCAATCCCAGGACAGCAGGGACCAGAAAAAAATCAATCCTTTCAGCCCGGACCCATCGGCTGAACCGGAACGGGAATGCCTGCAAGGTGACTGTTAAATCTTATTTCTCCGGCAACGTAAAGGTGCGGGATGCCAGCTCCGAATCAAGCATGAACAGACCGTTGGCATCCTTGCCGATCAGTTTTAATTTGTCAACCAGTGAACCGGCTGTGTCTTCTTCTTCAACCTGCTCTGATACGAACCACTGCAGGAAAATATTCGTGGCATGATCCCGTTCTTCAAGTGCCAGGTTGACAAGGTCATTGATAAGACCGGTAACTTTTTGCTCATGGTCCAGGACATCCTTGAAGGCTGCAAGCGGCGAAGCCCATTTGGACGGTGGCTGGGCAATGGCCTTCAGGGTTACCCTGCTGCCCCGTTCACAGACATAATCAAACATCTTCATGCCATGAAACAGTTCTTCCTGGGCCTGCTGGCGCATCCAGTTTGAAAAGCCGCCAAGGCTGATGGACTCGAAGTAGGTGGCCATGGACAGATAAAGGTATGAAGAATAAAGTTCTGCGTTAATCTGCTGGTTAATGGCCTTTTCCATTTTTTTACTCAGCATATTTTCTCCTTGTTATTCCAGGTATATGGTTATTTGTGTGCAGCTCTTAAATTAGAATCAGGCAGATGCAGTATTGTCCTGTTACAGACAGTATAAACGAATATTTTCGTATATATGAATCAGGCTTTCCAAAGGCCGTGCAAATTGCAGTATTCCCTGGCATTGACCTGGTCGGCATCTACTTTGAAGACAGCCTCGGGGGCGTCACCGGGATTTAAAAACTGCCTGTATGCCGTATCACCGGCAATGAGTTCGATCCATTCGATGTAATGCTTATCCTCCATGGGGTGGGGAACCGAGCCAACTGAAACCTTGTAGCCGCCGTCGATTTTTTCGATAACCGGCACATGTTTTTCTTTTGCTGCATCAACTGTATTTTCAACCAGCAAGGTCATGTCCTGTCCGCAGCACACCAAAGTACCCTGACCTGCATGCAGAACCTCAACAATATTTCCACATAAATCACACCTGTATACTTCCAGTTTCTTGGCCATGTCAAACCTCCTTTTTGTTAACCTTGAAAAACACCCATAAAACGATGGAGCAACGATGTAAAAATCATAATAATTACTAGTTATGGCAGCACACTAGTAGTTTTCACCCAGCAGTTCAAAATGGGCCATGGCATGGGCGCAGGCCGGGCATTCTTCAACAGCTTTTTCACCTTCATGCAGGTACCCACAATTGCGGCATCTCCAGGTAACCCTGGTTTCCCGCTTGAATACCCGTCCGGCTTCAATGTTGGCTGCCAGGTCTTTGTATCTTTTTTCGTGCTGTTTTTCAGCTACAGCTATGGCCATGAAGATGGCGCTTATATCCTTGAATCCTTCTTCCATTGCTGTTCGGGCAAATTCCGGATACATGGTGGTGTGTTCATAATTTTCCCCGGCTGCAGCCTCCTGCAGGTTTTCCAGGGTGGTCCCGATAACGCCGGCCGGGAAACTTGCGGAGATCTCAGCTTCTCCACCCTCCAGGAGTTTGAACAATCTCTTGGCATGTTCTTTTTCCTGATTTGCAGTTTCTTCAAAAATGGCGCTTATCTGGACATATCCATCTTTCTTGGCCTGGGAGGCAAAGTAGGTATACCGGTTGCGGGCCTGTGACTCACCCGCAAAAGCCGTGAGAATATTCTTTTCTGTTTGGGTTCCTTTTAGAGTTGCCATGATTCCTCCTGTGAATACTATAGTAATTTTTTTTGAGAATGATTCCTATTAGCAGGTCGGGCAGGTCCCTGGCAAGAAAAAAATTACTAAAGCCAAGTCAGTGACTTTTATGGAATAACCCGATATTTAACAACCTGCTCAAAAACAGGCGAGTGAATACAAATAATATACAGTATAAAAAAAAATTTTTAAATTACTGAGTGCTCTTTTTGCAGCATTTCCTCTATATCATGAGGTTCAAACGCTATCAGGGAAAACATGCGCATCTCCAGCTCGCGGCAGAGCCCATAATTTTTCTTTATTGCCAGGCAGCGGATTTTATTGTTCATGCCATAGCGCTCAAGGATATATGCCAGTCTCTCCTCAAGGCTGACCACCTGGTTATGATTGACCCTTTTATCGGCATAATAGACTATTTCTTTTTCAGTAAACCCACTTTCAGGCGTGAAATTCTTCAGGATCACATGTTCGGCTACAATGTCGGCTATGGGCTCAAGATTATGGCTTAAGCAAATTTCAAATCCCCTGGCAGCGTGATCGTCATCATTGTTCAGGCAGGCTGTTTTGCCGATGTCATGCAGCAGGGACCCGGCAATAACCTTTTCTAGAGACAGTTGGTTTTTGCCGGCCCTGATCAGGCTGTTTGTAATAACCTCTGCAACTCTGGCCACCACTATGGAGTGTTCCATGATATTGGGCAGCATGTGGTACTGTTCCATCAGATTCAGGCATTCCTTCACACCTGGAATGGCAGCGTTTGTTGCATTCATGCCGTTCAATCGCCTTTGCGGCTCAGTTCATGCACTGCGTCAATAAAAATTTTGGCCTGGGCGGGCGGTGTGAACTGGTGGATACCGTGTCCAAGGTTGCAAATATGGCCCCTGGCCTTGCTGGCCCCGGCAAGGATTTTTGCCACCCGGTCCCGCAATTCTTTTTCCGGCAGCAGCAGGGCAATCGGGTCAAGGTTCCCCTGGACCGAAAACTCCGGCCCAAGCTGCTCAACCGCCTTGGCTATATCGACGCGCCAGTCCAGACCCAGGACATCCGCCCCCGATGTCTTGGAAAGATCAAGCAGGGTAGCGCCGTTATTTGCAAAATAGATTATCGGCACATCCGTGCTTTCTTTAAGGTCGGCAATGATGCGCTGCACATAGGGCAGGGCATAGCGTTCAAAATCCCCGGGTGCCAGAACTCCTGCCCATGAGTCAAATATCTGCAGGGCCTGGGCTCCAGCCTCGGCCTGGGCCTTGAGATACACTGTTGTGCAGGCCGTTATCTTTTCCAGGAGAGCCGAGTAAAGTTCTGGGTCGGCAAACATCATTTTCTTGGTATCAAAAAAGAACTTGGAAGATCCACCTTCGATCAGGTAGGTGGCAAGTGTAAACGGTGCCCCGGCAAATCCGATGAGCGGTACCTTTTGGGCAAGCTCCCGCCGCAGGATACGGATTGTTTCAAGGACAAAGTTCAGGTGCTCATGCGGATCAGGTATGATCAGGCGGTCAACAGCCCCACGGTCACGGACAGGGTCGGGAAAGACCGGGCCTACTTTCTCGTGGAACTCAAGGGTCAGCCCCATGGCTTCAAGGGGAATGAGAATGTCGGAAAACAAAATAGCTGCGTCCACACCAAGAATATCAATGGGCTGGATCGTAACCTCTGCCGCCAGTTCAGGGGTCTTGCAGAGCTCTAGGAATGTGAGCTTGCTTCTGACTCGCTGGTAATCCGGCAGATAACGCCCGGCCTGACGCATCATCCAGACGGGAGTATAGTCAACTTTTTCACCTCTGCAGGCTTTCAGAAAAGTGTCATTCATGGATTTTGTCCTTGCGTTGTGGGTTATGATTTATAAGTGCCTGAAGTTATAAGTGCCTGAAGTGCCTGAAGTTATAAGTGCCTAAAGTGCCTGAAGTTATAAGTGTCTGAAGTGCCTAAAGTTTTAGGCCATTTGGTTTCAAAGGTTCAATGATTGTAAAGTCTTTATACATTCCATTTATAAACGCTAACATGCTCCCTGCGTCCAGTGCCTTAATGTTATGTATCTTCTCTTGATCCCTCGACACCTTGGCACCTCGAAACCTGTATCTTTAAACTTTTTCC
>JAWVYE010000179.1:0-4412 GCA_033722905.1 Desulfobulbales bacterium | reverse complement strand
CCTTCTTTTTTGATGCATGCTGCGGCACAAACCTGCATATCAGGTCAATTTTCACCCTCTGCACCGGCCTCGTGCAGATGTTTGGCAAGATCGCCGAACAGCACCGCTGAAACAAGGTTTTGGCGCGGTATTTTGTCCGGTTTTTCCACCCCCTTTGATCTTAAGTCCGTTAGTGCATATAATATTAGTGTGAGCAAGCATCCGCAGGACATGGAACGATGCCAAGTATATCAGCATGCAGATTGGATTTTTTAGTAGATAGTGAAACCAAATTAATAGGTTTGGTTGCAGGTATCCTGCAAATCTCCGAGTACGAGCTTTTCCGTATAGCCTACGCGACCTGGTTCAACCGGCCGATTTCAGAAAACAGGCTCGATACACTGTTCAAGGATTATCTGCTGAAATGCGAGGTGCCTTACTGGGTCAATGATTTTGCCAGAAAGGCCCATGAAAAATTCAAGGCCGGGGAACTCGATTACAAAGACTACGGCATAAAGCGGCGGGTCTGCAGCCGCCGCACAAGGATAAAAGGCTGGATCATTGTCTTTTCGCTTGTAATGCTGATGCTTTTATACAGCTTTGCAATTACACAATACCCATCCTACTGACAATACAGTTTGACAATACAGTTCTGTTTTACCGGACAATATTTACCCTGGCAGGTCCGCGCTGCACTGTCCGGTGATATTCCACTGCGGGCTCGCCAAAGGCCATGGCATAGCCAATCATGTGATTTTCCGGAATGTTCAGTCTCGCGGCAAAGCCGGGCCATACGCCAAGGGCCATCATGACCATGCCGTCCCAGACCGTACCAACACCGCGGGCATGCGCCATGAGCTGAAAAGTGGTCAGGGCGATGAGTGTATCCTGAACCGGACTGGGAGCGTCTTGCGGGGCGCTGGTAATGAGCAGGTGCGGCGCGCCTCTGAAAATGAGATCCCTGTTGCCATCCTGCCATGCCTCCACTGCCGCACCAAGATACTGCCCGACAAAGCCTTCCGGCAGTTTGCCGTCGTCATGCAGTTGTGTAATCCGGCTCAATACCTCCTGCCGCAGCTCCTTCATAACAGCACCTTCCCGCACCACGGTGAACAGCACCGCCTGGGAATTGATGCCGGTCGGGGCATGGCAGGCTATATCGAGAAGCTCTTCAATCAGCGCCGGGTCCAGATCCCTGTCGCTGTAGCGGCGTATTGATCTGCGGCCCTTGATCAGGGTCTCCAGCCCGGCCGCATCCACCATATTATTTTCCAGGGCAATACTTGCATCGGGGTCCTTGCCCAGGACAGAAACAGCACCGGAAGGGCACACAGCCAGGCAGTGCTGACAGCGGTAACAGCCCTCCTCATTGGTCATTACCGGGTATTCTTCCAGGCTGATCACTCCTGCTGGGCACTCCTCGGAGCATTCACCGCACTGGATGCAGCGCTCCTCGTCAATCTGAAACTGGATCATTGCAAATCTCCTCCTCTTCGCGTTCTGGTTATGCAGTATCTGCTATGAATACAATATTTGCTGAAAAGAGCAAGAAAGATGAGACCCTCTGCAGAGAATCTATGCAGCACCCTTGTATTGCCCCTTTTCAGTGCTTCGGTTGTTCTGCTTTCCCCGAATATCCGGCATTTATTTTGCTGAATATTACCAATGGCTCCGGTGCTGCAATTTCGCCGGGCTGCAGAGCCCTGCAGCTATGAGAGCAGCCATTAATTTTGTTGCAATAAGCAGGTTTTCAGTTATAGTTGGCCCGAACCTGACAAAAGGTATGTGTACCGGTTGCCAGGGAAATTCTTCATAGGTAGTTCTTCTCCATAAAATTCATTTGCAAAGCGTAAAAGAGCCGGCACAAGAAAAATGAAGAGCGGTTCGTAACATATGAAGCTTTTATCGCAGTTTTTTGGTCAATGCCTTTGTGGCGCTGGCCTCAAGCCCGGCAGGATGTATTCCCCCCATGAGATTTGATGAACTGGCGCTCAGTCCCGAAGTATTAAAGGCCGTAAGCAAAATGGGCTATTTAGAGTTGACGCCTATCCAGGAGCAGACCTTTGCCCTGATCCGTGCTGGGCGTGATCTTGTTGCCCTGGCTGAAACAGGCTCCGGCAAGACAAGCGCCTGCGCCATTCCCCTGGCCGAGATGGTTGACCCCAGGATTGCCGGCATCCAGGCCCTCATCCTGGTGCCGACCCGGGAACTGGCCCTGCAGTATGTTGACGAGCTTGATATGATAGGCCGGCATACCGGCATATCATCATTTGCCATTTACGGCGGCTTTTCCATGGAAATCCAGAAGGCCAAGCTGGCCCATGGGGTCCACATCCTGGTGGCCACGCCGGGGCGGCTGATCGATCATCTTTACAACAGCACCCTGACCCTGGAGCAGGTCAGGACCGTTGTCCTGGACGAGGCTGACGAAATGCTCAAGATGGGCTTTGTCGAAGATGTCAACTTCATACTCTCCTGCATCATGAACGAGCACCAGACCCTTCTTTTTTCAGCAACCATGCCCGGTGATGTCGAGGAACTGGCAAATTCCTTTTTAACAGACCCGGCCCGCATCGAGCTGAACCGGGAAGAGGTCTCACCCCAGTCCATTAGCCACCGTTTTCGTTATATTTCGGACAAGAACAGGTTGCAGGTGCTGAAACACTATTTGGAAAAAGAAAAACCGCACCAGGCCATCATCTTCTGCAATTCAAAGCGAAGCGGCCACCTTCTGTATCGCAAACTGAAAGGGGTGGTGGAATCCCTTGAGTATATCCACGGCGGCCTGGACCAGGCCACGCGGACTTCGATATTCAACCGCTTCAAAAAGGGCATGATCCAGGTGATGATCGCCACCGATGTTGCAGGTCGCGGCCTGGATTTTTCCCGGGTGAGCCATATTTTTAACTATGATTTTCCCGTGGCTTCTGAGAATTACGTGCACCGCACCGGGCGGATGGGCAGAGAAGGGATCGCAATCTCTCTTGTTACGGGGAGGGATCTGCCCTTGGTCAGGCGTCTCTTCAAGGAAAAGGGTATACAGGGTTCCTGGGACGGCAAGGTCCCGGACCTGAAGAGGAGAGCTGCAAAAAAGGGCGCAGGGAGTAAAGGCAGGAAGCCCGGGGCCAAGCCGTCCGGCCGTCGCAGGAAAACTTCAGCACCGGTAAAAAAAGCGAAATCCGCACGCCACTGAGGCTGTCCGGGGGCTTCTGTTTATACCCGCATGGGTAAGATAATGCAGACAGGCGGGATGGGATTGTCTTACATAGGCAGCGGCTTGTATTAATTTACAATAAGAAAAGCATGACCACGAGTCCGGTTAAAAGCCATATGCCAAGGACTGATGCCAGTCCCATTATGACAGCCAGAAAAAGACCCGCAGCATTCCAATGGTAATCATTTCCTATTCTTTCTGCTGTGTCAGCCATTGTTTTTTCCTCTGTAGTATGTTTGCCATCCGGGATTTCCAACCAGCAGGTTTGCTTTATTGGCTCCCTTTATTAAATGATAAACATTATCATTAACAGGCGCAAGACAAGAAGTTTTCTTTTTAATATGCTTGAATTATTAGAAAAATTAAGAATTCTGCTTTCTGGTTGTAAGCGTTGTGAAAAATTGACATAAACGCATAATAAAACTGCGCCAGGCAGGAAAAAATCTATGATTCATGCCTGGGACCCTGTAATTCAGCCCCGGCAGAAGACAAACTCTGCAGCAGAGGATAAATCAGCGCTGAATTCATACCCTTCACTCGCAAACCCCTGCAGGTCATTTTTCTTTGCAAGCCGGTTAGTTACAATATAATTGACCATCAGGCCCCGGGCACGTTTGGCATGGATGCCGATAACCTTGTATTTGCCATTCTTGTTTTCCTTAAATGATATGTTCAGGACTGGTGCTGCAAGGATCTTGGGGTGAATTACCTTAAAATATTCATTGGAGGCAAGGTTGACTAAAAGAGGGTGTTTTTCATTCTCCAGGTCCCTGTTTATGGATTCCGTCACCAGGGTATCCCAGAAACTGTATAAATCGGCTGCCCTGCCGGTCTTCAATTTTGTACCCATTTCCAGGCGGTATGGCTGCATAAGATCAAGGGGCCTTAAAACACCGTATAAGCCGGACAGGATGCGAACATGATCCTGGGCAAATTCCAGGTCTTTATCCTTAAAGGTCTCAGCCGCAAGCCCTGAGTATACATCGCCCTTAAAGGCGAGAAGCGCCTGCCGGGAGTTGTTCAGGTCAAAAGGCACTGTAAAGTCCTGGTAGCGCTGCCAGTTGAGCTGGGCAAGTTTTGCGCTTATGCCCATGAGTTCACCCATCTGCCCGGGATTTAATTTTTTTAGCCTGTCAACCAGTAACCGGCTCTTTTCCAGCAATGGAGGCAGTGTATATTTTGCATATTGGGGCCCGTTGCAATCGAGCGTTTTGGAAGG
>JAWVYE010000178.1:0-4423 GCA_033722905.1 Desulfobulbales bacterium | reverse complement strand
TGCAGCTGCTGGAATCGTACATTGCTGCAAGTTCTTCAATGGTCTTCGCTTTTTGGGCAAATGCGACTGCTGGAATGAAAACCAGTAAGACCACGAGAAATGATTTAAGAAATTTCATACATTACCTCCTTGTCTATAGCCGGTAACTTGGCTATGGATTTTGTTATTCAGCGGTTTTCACCGCTTTATCAATCCCCCCCCCTTAAAATAACAAAAGCCTCCAAGGCAAGGGGCTACCCCCTGGAGGCTAATTGCGGAATTTTGAAACTAATTTGCCTTTTCATAACAAACTCTCCTTCAAGTGCTAGAAAATTAAAATTTACATGTCAGCCATCGAATTTATTGATTACTATCAAATTACCAAAAGATATAATCAATACTAAGCTTCCAGCTCTAGTGGACGTGCCCGGATTGTAACCTTCTAACAGTTTAATTTGTTGTTAAAAAAAAGAATCTAGGATGAATTAGATACCACAGTGTGGTACACCTAGTCAAGAAAAAATATATTTTTTTGAAACTTTTATAAATTATTGAAATAAAAACACAAAGCTAATCAAGTTCAGTAAGTATTTTTGTTTTGAAGCCAAGATTTTTGACTTTGTTTATTATATTTTGGACATCAATTTCTTCAGGATTATACTGTATTGAAAATTCTCCAGACGCAAAATCAACTGATGCATCTTCAACCCCTTCCAGATCGAGCATGATGTTTTCCATGTCCATGGCACACCCGGTACAGACTATGCCTTCAATAAGAAATTGTATTTCTTTGCTGTCTGACTCCATGGCCTTTTCCATAAATTGCGGGTTCGTCTCCAGGCAGCTGCTGATACCTGCTCGTAAAAAAATGTACTCCTATAGTAACATGTAGCACCCCATTGCAGACAGGCAAAATTTTTATGCAAAAATGGTAAAAAAATTCAGAAATAGCAAAGATAATAGGTTAAATATCGGTGGATATCGCCTGAAAAATCACACCAGCCTGAAAGACAGTGTAAATTTAACGACAGGGAACGAAAGCGAAAACAGTGCAAAATGTCTTCCTGTCGCCGGTAACACCGCGGAAAAGAGAGTGCATGCACGACGGACAAAAAAAATACATTGAGCATAAGCTGCTCATTTTTAGCCTGAGCCCTTTAGTTGTTTTGCTGCTGTACCTGAACAGGCACCTTGATGACAACAGGCTCACCAGCTGGAACTGGGCGTTTGCTGCAGTAAGCCCCCCTCTTTTCACTATCCTGTTAATTCTGGTTCTGGGCTTGGCCATCCTGCTCAGCGGGGCTTCATTTTATGAAAGCAAAAGGAGGCTGGGCCTTTTTGTTGCAGCCTTTATTATGTCTGCAGCCTTTTGGTCTGAACCCGAGGTAATTGTTGACGCTTCGCGCTACTTTACCCAGGCCAAGCACCTGCAGCTCTACGGGGTGCAGTATTGGGCAGGCCAGTGGGGTAGAGAAATCTTTGCCTGGACTGACCTGCCGCTCATACCTTTTCTGTATGGCCTGGTATTTAAATTTTTTGGCGAACAGAGAATATTCATCCAGGTTCTCAATACGGTTTTTTACTCCTTTACGGTTGTTTTAACCTTCCAGCTGGGAAAAAGCCTTTGGGATGAGGACCTGGGATATTGGGCGGGGCTGCTGCTTCTCGGGTTTCCTTACTTGTATACCCAGGTGCCGCTTATGCTGGTTGATGTGCCGACAATGTTTTTTTTCATGCTGGCTGTAGTGTCCTGTTTTGAGGCCCTGGAAAAAGGCGGCATCGGCCGTATTGGCCTGGCCGCCTTTGCCCTGGTCCTGGTTTTTTATGCAAAGTACTCCACCTGGATGCTGCTTACCCTAATACCGGTAATGTGTGTTTACTTTTTACTTCTAAGGCCGGCGGCCACCTTGAAAAGAGGAGCCCTGCTGGCCCTGCTGGCCCTGTTTTTCATAGGGGCGATATTTTTGTTTTATAGAGATATATTCATACCCCAGCTGAAATTTTTATTTGCGTATCAGAAGCCGGGGCTGAAGCGCTGGAGTGAGAGTTATGTCTCAACATTTATATTCCAGACCCACCCGTTTATCAGCGCGGCAGCGGTTATTTCATTTTTAGCTGCGGCCAGAAAGATGGACTTTAAGTATATAATTGTCAGCTTTCTGGTGCTGCTCTTTTTAGTGCTGCAGGTGAAAAGAATACGCTATACAATTCCGGTCTTTCCCATGCTTGCCCTTATGGCTGCTTACGGCATAAAAGAACTGCAGAACAGGGCCTTGATAAAACAGGTGGTTTTTTCTGTTGTCGGCACATCTTTTATTATAGCGTATCTGGGCTTTCTGCCGTTTTTGCAAACACTGGGTGTGCAGAACCTGCAGGCTGCAGGACTATATTTAAACACCCTGGCCCTGACAAATGTAGAAGTTGTGAACCAGACAGGGGAAAATGCTGTCATAAACCCTGACATTAACATACCGGTTCTTGACATATATACCCAAAAAAAAGTTTTGTATAAGGCGGGATCTTCAGGGCCGGAAACCCTGGAAAAAACTCAAAAGTCACCGCTTCGCTTCACCTGGGAGTTTCCCCTGCCCCGATACTACAGGCCACAAACAGAAGAAAGCGTTGAAGGTGTGGTCATAATTTCAGACGACCTCAGCCACTTGCCGCCCAAGGATCTTGAAGATACAATATCGCGCTATCCGGCAAAAAAATTTTTCCGCCAGAGTTCCAATATTTTTCAACACCAAACGTTTGTGGCGGTGTACCACAAATGACAGGTTCGAGCTGTATCGGTATTTATCCCTAATTTCGGATCATTTTTGAGAAAAATTCTTGCAAAACAAAGGGTTTTGCAAGAATTTGGACCATGAACCTTTTTACTTGACATTTGTCATGTGACAAATTATACACTCGAAATTATAAAAATGAGTGAGGGCTCATTTTTTTGCTTGCTGAAAACAGCCTTCTAACAATATATATCGAAAAACAGGGCAGCTTTCAGCAAACCGCATGTACAAAAAGTAAAGGGTGTAAGGGACAACAGCAGCGGTTAATTCTCCTTAAATTATCGTATGGATTTTTCCATGCATAACAGTTTAATGGTTTAGCCACAGGGAGGGAGTATGGAAGAGCAAGAGAAAAAAAATATACGCAGGGCCTACATAGTTATAGGGATTATGCTCCTGATCAGTGTCCTGTACGCAAGTGCGAGTAAAAACTATGTATATTTAAATGTATATATATGGTTTGGAATCGCCTATGGCATGATGCTGCAGTATGGCAGGTTCTGCTTTGCATCAGCGTCGCGTGACCTTTTTGCAGCCGGTGTGCCGAGGATGGCTGTCGGTATCCTAATCGCCCTGATTTTTTTCAGTTTAATCCAGGCGCTCCTGGCGGCCACCAAAATGAGTACCTTCCACCCGGCTCCTGCCGGGATTCACACCCTGATAGCAGGTGTAATTTTCGGAGTGGGGATGGTGCTTGCCGGTGGTTGCGCTTCCGGCTCCCTTTATAAAATCGGCGAGGGTAACGGCACTTCCATTCTTTCAATCATGGGCATATCTTTCGGCCAGGCAATTTTTGTCACGGCAGGAGGGCCTTTTGCCAAGATGGTACCGGACGCCTGGGTTCAGGCTTCCGCGGCCAAGACCTGGTTGCCGCGTGAAAACGTGACCTCCTGGTTTGATTACTACATGTCAGGCTACATATTTGACCTGGACACGGTGCAGCTGTCGCATACAAAGCTGTTTTCTGCCCTGCCCGGCGCCTGGAAGTACTTCATCGGTGATGCGCTTGTCAACGCCATTATTCCGGCCATTGTTCTGATCGTGGTCATCTACAGCGCCTATATGAAAAAAGGCTTTATCAAAAAACGCAAAAGGCATAACAAGAAAAACCCCGACGCCCAGATTGCAACATCGGGAATGGGTGTTCACCTTTCAGGTATCATTAACATGATAATGGCTTCCAAGCGTACCACCATGATGGGAGTGCTGATCGGTATCACCGCAGGCTGGCATATTTACGTCATGAAGGGCATGCAGCTCAAATACAATGTTTCAAACTTCGGGCAGCTGCTTACCCAAATGGGGCATGGCAGGGATACGGGAATATTCGGCAACGTGTTCGATCCCGGCTACTGGTATATTACCACCCAGGAAGCACAGTTTGCCGGCTGGATATTGGAAAAAATCGGCTTTGATATGCGCCATAATGTATTTTTCGGTGTGGTCAACGGTCTTCCTGAATTATGGCGTAACCCGGCTCTCTGGATGTCGGTTGGTATTATCTTCGGTGCCATGATACTCTCCCTGATCAGCAACGAGTTCAAGTTCAAGGCGCCCAAGGGTGAGCTCATCGTCTGGGGTCTTTTGGGCGGAACCCTGATGGGCATAGGGTCCCGACCCGGCCTCGGCTGCAACATCGGTGCTTTTTTTATTCGCTC
>JAWVYE010000177.1:0-4446 GCA_033722905.1 Desulfobulbales bacterium | reverse complement strand
CGGATGCCGTCCCCCTGCTTGTTGCCCTGATATACCCTTTGCCACCCTCCCTGGTCCAGATATATTCGGTTGTTCCGGCAAATGACCTGGTTTCCCATTCCGGTTTGATACCTTGGGCAAAGTCGTCAATGATCATTTCGCACCCTGACAAATCGGGGGAATTTTCCGCAGGGGTGATGACAGGAACTGCCAGTATCATGATTAACAATGCAAGGATTCTTGAAATGGCCATACGCATTATTTTTTATTGTCCGCAGTTGAAACCAGATGAATGAGAAACTCTTTGTTGCCCTTGGGACCCAGGATGGGGGAGGGAGTGACACCGCGGCTGACCAATCCCAGTGTTCCGGAAAAATTGGTTATCTCATCAATTACGTCCCGGTGCAGTTCCGGGTCACGGACAACCCCTCCTTTGCCGACCTTGCCCCGGCCCACCTCAAATTGTGGTTTCACCAGGGCCAGTATGGAAATGTTTTTGCCAAACAGCGGCAGCAGGGGCGGTATGAGCAGTTTAAGCGAGATAAAGGCGGCATCGATCACGGCCAGGTCAATCGGATCGGCAAAATCTGCAGGTTTGAGATAGCGGGCATTTGTTCGCTCCATGACCACGACCCGGTCATCCTGGCGCAGCTTCCAGGCAAGCTGGCCGTAACCGACGTCAACTGCGTATACCTTTGCCGCGCCGTTTTGCAGCAGGCAGTCTGTAAAACCACCTGTGGAGGCCCCGACATCCAGGCAGATAAGGGCTGTAGGATTAATATTGAAAAAATTCAGGCCGGACTTAAGCTTGTAGCCGCCCCTGCTAGCATACGGACATGATTCTTTGACCTCGATGGTCACGGAATCATCCACCAGGGTTCCGGCTTTATCAGCCGGCCTCCTGTCTACCAAAACCTGGCCGGCTGCGATCAAAGCCTGGGCCTTTTGTCTGGTAGGTGCCAGTTTTTTTTCCAAAAGCAATTTATCTAGGCGAATTTTCATGGTGCTTGAGCACAGAAGGTCCATTGTCATTCTTTTCTTTTGTTTTTGGTGCAAAACTGCTAAGGCTGTGCATGTTTTTATTTTTACCGGGAGCAGCAGACAAAATTAAGAAATAAAAGTATTTATTTTTAGCGTAGTCTGGATAAAAGTCTGTAACGGTTTTTATGGCATTAAAACTTTAATTTAATACACCTCAAATCTACTTACCATGTCCAGGAGCACAATTAAAATTATTCTTTCACCGAAAATGCTTGCCATGTTTACCCTTGGCTTTGCCTCGGGTTTTCCGTATTACGTTGTGCGTGATGTTCTTAAACTCTGGCTCACCGATGCCAATATTGATCTGGGCACAATCGGTCTTTTTTCTGCTGTGGCATTGCCATATACCTGGAAGTTTTTCTGGTCTCCGGCAATGGATGGCTACACGCCGCCGTTTTTGGGCAGAAGAAGGGGCTGGATGCTCATGACCCAGGCAGGCCTGCTGGTTCTCATAGCGGCAATCGGTCAGTTTGATCCGACAAAATCATTGAAAATGATGGCTGTGGTCGCTTTATGCATCGCCTTTTTCAGTGCCTCGCAGGATATAGCCCTTGATGCCTTCCGGCGGGAATATTTAACTGACGAAGAACTCGGGCTGGGAACCGGTATCTGGATGAATGCCTGGCGATTCGGCATGTTTGCCTCAACCGGAACTGCATTTCTTCTGGCCGATAAGATCGGTTTTCCTGCTGTGCATATGGTGTTGAGCTTAATGATGTGCATAGGCATCATAACGACCCTGCTGGTACCTGAACCGGATACAGGTGTGGCAGCCCCGCAAACCGTTAAAGACGCAATCGTGGAACCTTTTCGTGAGTTTTTCAGCCGCGGTGGTGCCTGGTGGGTGCTGACCTTTATCCTGTTATATAAAATTGGCGACAACATGGCGGGAGCCATGAACATTCCGTTTATCCTCAAGATGGGATTCAGCAAGCAGGAGTACTTTGTCATTGTCAAGGGTATAGGCATGCTGGCCCTGTTCGGGGGTGCATTTTTAGGGGGTATAGTCATGATCCGCCTGGGCATTGCCAACTCCCTGTGGGTTTTTGGCATACTCCAGGCCGTTTCCACTGCGGCCTTTGCCTTATTAATGGTGTTCGGCAAAAACCATGTACTTCTTACCGGAATAGTGGCATTTGAATTTCTGGCCACAGGCCTGGGCCAGGCTGCGTATGCCAGTTATATGGCGGTGCAGACCAACAAGCGCTTTACAGCGACCCAATATGCCATGATGACAAGCCTCATGGCTATTCCCGGCACAGCCGCAGCAGCTGTTACCGGTTATATGGCGGAATATCTTGGCTGGACCGGTTTTTATACAGCCTGCGCCTTGGCCGCCCTGCCGGGCATGCTGCTGCTTTTGCGTATTGCACCATGGGGCAGCAGCAATGAAGAGATTGACGCGAGTATGAGGCCGGACAGCTGAGTCTTGCCCTTTATTGCTTCAGGGCTTCAAGCCTGGTCTTTGCAGAGGCCACTTCCCCGCTTTTGGGATAGGTATCGACAAGCTTGTTGAAAACAATGCGGGCCGTGTCAGGATCTCCGATTTTTTCAAAGGCCAGTCCCTGCCTGTACAAAGCCTTTGGTGCCAGAGTGTGCCTGGGGTGTTCCACGATAACCTTCTGGAACTCCAGGATAGCCAGTTCGTAGTCCTTGTCCTGGTAAAGGCTTTCAGCGGCATGATAGCGGGCATCTACTGCCTGCGGGCCCGAAGGGTTATTGTCGAGATATTCGGCAAAACTGTTATAGGCGTCCCTGTATTTTTTCTGCCTGAAAAGATCCATACCCTTTTCATATGGGCCTGAAACTTCCTTAGCCGGCGGCGGGGGAGGTGTCGGTTTTTGCACCTCGGGTTGCGGCTCAACTTCCTCAGCCTCCTTTTCATCTTCTGAAGGCTGGGTAATGCCGCGGTTGCTGACGTTTATTTTATAGGTGTCAGGGGAAATTTCCCGGATTACATGTCTTTTCCTCTCTGATTGGGCTCTTGCTTTTTTCTCAGCCTCTCTTGCCCGCTGGGCAGCCTCCAGGGCCTTTTGTGCCGCTTCCTGGCTGCGGGCATTCTTGATGGACGTTATTTCATTTTCGGCAAAGGTTATACGCTCCTCAGCCTTGAGCAGCTGTTCTTCAGTGAGCGCCAGACGTTCATTGAGTTTGGTGATTTCCGCAGATCTCTTCTGCTCGGAAGTATCAATACGGGCGGCCAGCAGCTTTTTTAACTCCTTGTTTTCCTCCTGTATCTGGCGGACGAAAAAGTTGCTTTCCTCTATTTCACCCTGGAGCCGCAGTATCTCCGACTGCTGATAGTCGAGGCGGTCGCTGGTTTCCGCATGGCGGGACCTCACGTCCTCCACCGTCTTTTTCTTTAACTCATCAATTTCTTTATTTATATTATCCACTTTAGAGTCCATTTTGCGGACTTTGACGTTGGTGTATTCAACGTCCTGCTGGGTGGCAACACACTGGATCAGCAGAGTAGAAAAACCGAGAAGCATTAGGGAGTAAAAAACAGCTCGTTGCATGGATATCCTCATTTGTATGTAATGTTTATTTCATTCTTGTTGACCATTCCGGTGATTCCTGCAGGCCCTCAATGTCGAACAGGACTCGGAAGCCTGTGCCGTTTCTGAATATCGTACAGAGATTCTTATCATCATTTCTGCTGCGGGAGAAGACCAGCTGCCTTGAATCAGGAGACCATGACGGTGATTCATGGTCATCCCGGAACCAGGTAAGCTGCAGAGCCTGTCCTCCTTCTGGCTTGATAATGAAAATCTGGTAGTTTCCCTCATACAGACCTGAGTAAGCAATCCACTCGCCATTTGGTGACCAGCTTGGTTCCGAATTGTCACTACCCTGAAAGGTAATACGTCTAACAGATTTTGTCTTCACATTCATGATATAAATTTGTGGGGTGCCGCTCCGGTCTGATACAAAGGTAATGTGTTTGCCATCCGGAGACCAGGCCGGGGACACATTAATACCGGTGTTTTTTGTCAGCCTGTTGAGAATCACACCCTCGGTGTTTATCAGGTAAAGATCGGGGTTGCCTTCCATGCTCAAAGTGATGACCATGGTTCTGCCGTCAGGTGACCAGGCAGGCGCGAGGTTGAGTCCCTGGCGCCGGGAAACGGAACGGGTCCTTTTTGCTTCCTGCCAATTGGTGATATACAGATTCGGGTTGCCCGGATGATAGGAAGTATAGGCGAGGAGCTTGCCGTCAGGTGAGAATTTGGGCGAGACCGCTAAGTTTCTGTGCCTGGTTATGCGTTTGATATTCCTGCCCAATACATCGGCAACAAAAATCTCCTTATATCCGCCAGGTACTTCGGAAGAAAAAGTTATGTTAGAAAAGCTGATGCCCCTTTCACCGGTAAGCTGGTAAATAACCTCGTCACAGAAACGCAGCACCATTTTATCCTGGATGTT
>JAWVYE010000176.1:0-4458 GCA_033722905.1 Desulfobulbales bacterium | reverse complement strand
CGCTCTTCCGCCCAGAAAAAAGAAAAAATGCCCATGGTCTGCCTGATGGAAAAAAACAATGACGGCCAGTATATTGATACTGAAACCATTGACCTGGCTGAACGCGACAGTGAGACAGGAGAGTATGTCCGGAATGTTATAGAGACCTATCACCCAATGACTTTCGGCATCCAACCTGTGCAGCATATATTCAAGGAACAGGACTGAACATTTTTTCTTCCAGGTTACCACTGTAAATGAAACTACGGTAGAAGCCCTGCCCAGGAAGGCTTTTCAGCCTTTTTTCTCATACGCCATTTTTACGTTGTACATGTCAATTCCTGCATGCTATACTTTATATTTATAACGTCACAATGTGGCACTTGCGTATCTTATGCTGCCGGTTCCTGACATAATAGAGACCCTGAACTTGTCCTGCCGTAACAGGATTGACCGCTATGAAAAAAAATCTTAATTTTATTGATTTCCTGGCCCAAATTCCCTGGTGGGTCAGTGTCACCCTGTCCGCTACCTTCTATATCCTGCTGAAATTTATTGTACCTTACGTCGAGGCCCAATCGGATCTTGTAAATGAGGCGCATGTATCATTGGGGCCGGTAATTGCCCCGGTTGTAGCCCTGGCATTACTTTCCCCTGTCACCTTCTCGCTCTTCAAGTCAAGCAGGAAGAAAAAACTGCTGACTCTAAAAAATGAAATCCAAGCCATTCAGGAGCTTTCCTGGCCTCATTTTAAGGACCTTGTCGCTGAAGCCTATAAACAAAGCGGTTATACCATAATGGAAAACAGCATCTTCACTTCTGACCCGGATATTGACTTTACCCTGCGCAAGAGCTCAAAGCTCTACCTTGTGCAGTGCAGGTATTGGCAGAATAAAAAACTGCGGCTCCGGGAGGTGAAAAATCTATATTATCTCATGCACGCCAAACAGGCCGCCGGTGTATTCCTTCTGACAACAGGGTATTTCACAAATGAGGCCAGGCATTATGCGGCAACCAGGCCTATCGATTTAGTTGACGGCATAGAACTTGTGGATCTGTTTGCCAAGCTTTCAAAAAAACCTGCTAAAGAAAATTTGCATTAAGAAAATCTTCCGGAGTGAAGTTTTTCCGCCGCAAAAATACTTTTTTTTACTTTTCTCTTTTTTTCCTGTTGCCATTCTTAAACCAAGTATGCTATATAAGGTATATTTTCGGATCAGACTAACTACATGTTGTATAATCACACAAGTTTGTGCGGTTTGTTTATGGGCAACAGAAGAAAAGGCATGAACGCAATAATGCAGGCCTGAAACTCTCACTGGTTATGGGAATACTCTTCGCACTGGCAAAGGCTCTGGAAGCAAGGGACGACGACACCGCCAGTCATTCTTTAAATGTCACCAAATATTCAATGTTGTTAGGTCACCAAATCGGCCTTGATGAGGAACAGATGAGAGTCCTGGGCCAGGGTGCCATGCTTCACGATCTCGGCAAGATTGGTATTCCCGATGAAATTTTGAAAAAGCCCGGCGACCTGGATAACATTGAGTTTGAACGCATAAAGGAACACCCCAAGCTGACATCGGAAATCCTTGCCCCCCTGGAAACATCCAACTACTATTCTTCCATTGCCCGGTCGCATCATGAACGCTGGGATGGCAATGGTTATCCTGACGGTCTCAACGGTGAGAATATTCCCCTTCTGGCTCGTATCGTTGCCATTGCAGACGCATGGGACGCCATGACCAGCAACAGGGTCTACCGTGCCGGTATGTGTAAAGAAAAGGCACTGAGGATTCTCGAAAATGAAAAAGACTGGGGCCAATGGGACCCTTACCTGATTGAACAGTTCATTAAAGTCATCCGTAAGGACAACGGCTGCGGCTACAGTCTCTTTGAAAAATCGGGCTGAATTCACCGGAACTGCCTGCCCCGCCTCAGAAAACTGTTAATCATCTTATTTCTTTTTCCCGGGCCACGGCTTTTTTCTCAGTCCATCTATCATATGGCCGATGGCCAGCATGGGGTGACGGCGGATCATGCGGGGGCCCGAATACTTCATGACTCTGCGGATGCTCTCCCTCATTTCAGGCTTATAGCAATGTACTGAACAGTTGCCGCAGGTTGTTTTATTTTCCTGGAATGGACAATTTTTCAAACGCAAGCGGGCATATTCAAGGAGTTCCAGGCAGTCGGGACAGAGCTCCCCTTTTGTCCGGTGCTTGTTCCTGCAGTAAATACCGATCATGTATGCAACGGTTTTTCCTTCCCGTTTCATGCGGGAATGCATGCCGGACATTGCCATCTCCGTTTGTTTTTAGAGAATCTTCGGGATTATCGGGGGACCTGTTTAGCCGGGTAAGCCAGGATTAGTTCAGCTGCCGTTTCCGGCTCCAGGCCGAGGTTATGGGCAATTTCACTCCAGCTTCTGCCCTGCTTATTGTATTGTTCCCGCAATACTTCAGGCTGAATCGAACTTCTGTGGGCCAGGATTAACAGCAAATTTATTTCCTTTTCATTCAGGCCGGACTTTCTGATTTTTATTATTCTTGCCATCGGCATATTATAAAATGTACTGATCATTTCATCGATTATCCTGACAGCAGCCTCCTTAACAGGCATGCCGGATGTTAAGGCCTGCAATGTTGCATCTTTCCTGAGGGCTTCCTGCTGCGACAATTCCCGGATGATTGCCCGCCATGTTTTTTGCTCACGACGCATGCCGAGAAATTTCCGGCAGTCAATTGCAGTTACTAGAGAAAGTTGCAGACTGATGAGCAGATCTTCCCGGGACACCCCATCAGACATTTTTATCATTACGATCTTTCTTTTGGGAATACCATAATACTTTGCCAGCAAACTGTTAAAGCTTGTGGCCAGAATATACTCATCAGCAGCAAACCTTTGGGCCGGGTTATAGCTTCGCTCTGTAAAACAGTGACACTTGGCAATGCTTTCAGCACCAGCTTCAGGTGCAGGACCGGCAATGGAAAGAACAAGAATAAGACCAGTAAACAATAAGCGGGTTGCAAAAATTTTCATTATTTGAAATCCCTCTTTTTGCGGGTACGGATCATTTCAGGCGGCAAAGCTTCATGTCCGTGTCATGGTAATGGCTGCTGCAGAAATATTTTGCCATATACTTTACTGCCTCCAAAGCTCTGCGAAACAGTCTCACTACTTTACTGCCCAAACCCCGGGGGCATGGTAATGGTAAACTTCTCATAACCGGCAGGCACCTTGAAATGGTCTCCCGACGGCCTGCCTTCACGGATATTCACCAGCTCCCAGTATCCTTCCCCGTCCTCAATACGCACCGGGAGCTTAAGCTTGTCATCATACAATACTGTTATGATACCGCCGGTTTCCTCATATATTTCCGGGTCCTCAGGTTCCGAACAACGCCACCTGGTAACATTACGGCCGTAATGCTTTGTCCTGCCAAGATCTTCAGCTTGGCGGAATTCATCACATGGTTTGCCGCTCTCAAAGGAAAAAGAATCCGCTTCACCGTAGTTGGACTCCATATATGTTTTCTCCTTGTGCATAAGGATATAAACCTTGTCTGCCGGGTCAAACCCGGTAACTATCATCCCGATATCGTTCTCTGGGTACTTCCACTCTGTTCTCATACGCCCGCCGTCAATATAGATATTCCCCTTAACCGGATCAGGGAAACTTTCCGGGTCAACTATTATCATTTCAGTTGACAGGTAAAGGTCTGTTCTCGGAGGACCTTTTTTCCTTTGCTTCTTTTCTTGTCCATATTCTGTGGCAGCCCAGCCAGGATAGTCCATGCCAACTTTTCCCGGTTCATCTGAGAATGCTGGATACCCCTGCGTCCGCTCCTGGAATTGGACAGCTTCTTCAGGTTCAGGTTGACCGTATGGCTCACTGTCAGCTTCTTTTTCCGAATCCATGGCTTCGCTGGATTGCTGTTTTGCGTCTTCGTAGGCACTGTCGGATGCATCGTCAATTATACGGCCGCCGACTTTCTCGGCAGCCTGTTTCAGTTTGTCTTCAAGCCAACCTGCCTCTGCAGTGGCGGAAAAGATCAGGGCCACCATCAACATGGATAACAGAATTCGTACCATTGCAATCTCCCTTCAGGGGTGCGGCAAAAAACTGCTCCACACCGGGTTTATATTTGTTGTTTATAGTTATTTCTACCTGCTGCAAAAAAAACACTGTAAAAAATCCTTCCTCAGGATAAGTAATAATTCATACAAGGAGAAGCAAGGTTTTTCCCTCCCTGGAATAATTCGAAACTTCAACATGCATCAAGCATCCATCATAATATATCCTGCACAGCAAAAGGATTTGCGGATCAAGTGATCAAAGGGGCAAAACATGGATGATATTATCAGAGAAATCATGGAATCCGGTGACAGGATCAGTATTTTCAGACTGCTTGACAGTGGGGAAAGAATGAATATTGCGAATTTTTTTGAAGTTGTCACCTGCCCGGCGGGAACCGTT
>JAWVYE010000175.1:0-4541 GCA_033722905.1 Desulfobulbales bacterium | reverse complement strand
ATGACTCGTATTCATATAGCCCATTTCAAGGAGCCGCTCGGTGGCAAAACCTGAACGCCTGCCGTCCTGGCAGTAGACATATATTGTTCTGTCTGTTTTTTTGATGATACTTGGGATGATCCATTCAAGCCTGCCTCTTTCGACATGCAGGGCGCCCGGAAGATGCGCCGCATTAAATTCACCCAGGGAACGGACGTCGAGTAAAACAAACTCATCGCCTTTCTCGATTTTTTTCTTGAACTTTTTCACCGAAATACTTGGCTGTCCGTCCATCACTGTTTTATGAAGATACTCGACATTCTTCTGAATCTGCTCAAGTGAGGGCTGTCCGGCCTGAAGAGAGAAGGGAATAATAAATAAAATAAATATCAGCAGGGTTGTTTTCATTGTTTTCATCTCCATCTGGTCATTGCAAAATTATTGTTAAAGTTGAGGGGAAAAGCCGTTTTTCTGCTACGGTGCGGACTTATGCCACCTCAAACCTGGGCCACATATTCATTGATTCAATAACTATTTACAGCTTTACGGAGCCCGGCAAGTCAGTTAAATCCGGCAGGCTCCTTAAACCGGACATGTCCGGCAGCAAGTCAAACCAACAGTTCCTGGCAAAATGTAAATATCCGGCAACCTACAATGAATCGGCTGCCGGTTTGCTGATATGAACATCCCTTTGCGGAAACGGTATTGTAATTGATTGCTCGGCAAAGACTTTATAAATTTCCTTGAGCAGATTATGCACTTCAAGGCCTTTGTCCCTCGGGTCCTTTACCCAGCAGAGAAGCTCGAAATTGACCGAAGAATCGGCAAAAACCCGCACCCGCACCCTTGGTTCCGGGTATTTTTCAATGTTGCTGTTGGCATCGGCGACTCCCAGAAGAACAGCCTCAACCTTTTCGATATCAGTGCCGTATGCCACACCCACCGGGACCCTGATGCGAAATCTGGGAATGGGGGCACTCTCATTGATTATTTTTGAATTGGCCATTATGGAGTTCGGGATAGTGACAATGACATCATCTCTTGTTTTAATCCTGGTTGAGCGGATACCTATCTCCACAACCTCGCCTCTCTCGCCGCTTTCCAGTATGATATATTCGCCCACCTTGTAAGTGTTATCCATGAATATTGAAATGCCGCCGAAAAAGTTTGCCAGGGTGTCCTTTGCTGCCAGTGCCACAGCAATACCGGCAATTCCGGCCGAGGCGAAAAGCGGGGTCAGATTAATCTTCCAGATGGCAAGCAGCCAGATTAGCCCTGCTACGACAACCACCACCCTGAGGACATTTTTCAGCAGCAGAAAAAAATCCTTGCCGATCTTATCTTTCCTGCGGGCACTGGCCATATAATGTTCGACAATCCAGTTAAATATCCGTATCGCGGCAATGAGCCAGAGAACCAGCAGAATGCTCTTGACCGTCTGGGGCAGAACCAGCTGCCAGGGATCATTGAGACGGCCGATTGTCAAAGCATGCAATACGCCAAACCCGAAAACAGTCAAGCTGATGGGAGTATGCAGATAATTGATGAGCTTATCGTCAAAGGTAATTTTTGTTTTTGCTACAATCCGGCTCAATACCCGGCCGATAAAGATGTCCACAGCCTTGGCCAGGAGAGCATAAACCAGAATTATGATGAGCCGGTGCAGCAGCACGTTTCCCTGCAGGTCCACAAATCGATTGATAAATTCCGTGATATCCATACTATTCAACACAACCTGCCATTGGTTATACGTAATGCCAATAAAATCATTTCTTTATCTCATCAAGCTTCTTTGCTTCATCTATAAGCATGATGGGTATATCATCCCGTATTTCATACAGCAGTCTGCATTTTTCACAGACTAATCCATTATTATTTCCGGTCAGCACCACCGGTCCTTTGCATTTCGGACAGGCCAGAATTTCTAGAAGGTCCTTGCTGAGCATGATTTTCCCCCGTCTATATTGGCTGCTGTAATTATTCTGCACTCTTCAATTCCATGGCATCATCCTGGAACTGCATATCATAAAGCATTTTGTATACCCCACCCTGGGGCAGCAGGGTTTCATGGGTGCCTTCCTCTACTATTTCACCATTCTGGATAACTATGATACGGTCGGCGTTGCGGATGGTCGACAACCGGTGGGCAATAACAAATGTTGTCCGATGCTGCACCAGGTTTTCTATGGCCTGCTGCACTTCCCTTTCCGACTCGGTATCAAGGGATGATGTTGCCTCGTCAAGAATAAGGATGGGAGCATTCTTTAATATTGCCCGGGCAATGGATAGTCTCTGGCGCTCACCCCCTGACAGCCTGGCACCCGATTCCCCGATAATCGTTTCAAACCCCTTGGGCAACTGCTGAATAAATTTCAGGGCATGGGCAGCCAGGGCTGCTTCTTTAATCTGTTCGTAAGAAGCCTCGGGGCTGCCATAGGAAATGTTATTGCGAACGGTGTCGTTAAATAATATGGTCTGCTGGGTAACCATGCCGATCTGGCTGCGTAATGATTTCAGGGTTACGTTCCGAACATCAATTCCGTCAATGGTGAGAGAACCGCTGCACACATCAAAAAATCTCGGAATAAGGTTTACCAGGGTGGACTTACCGCCGCCGCTCGGACCAACCAGAGCAAGCACTTCACCTGTTTTAACCTGCAAATTGATACCCTTCAGTACCTCCGATTCCCCATTATAGCTGAAACCGGCATCCTTGAATGCAATCCTGTCCTTTATGGCGGGCAACTTAATGGCATCCTTTTTTTCATTTACGTCGGGTTCGATGTCCAACACGTCAAATACCCTTTCAGATGCAGCAATTCCCTGCTGTAATATACTGTTGACCCTGCTGATACCCTTAAGGGGTTCGTAGACCATGATCAGGGCCGTTAAAAAGGAAAAGAAAGTTCCCGGGGTGGAGGAGCCGCTTATTACCTGGCTGCCGCCGTACCAGACGACCAGAGCAATGCCTATGCCGCCGAAAAGCTGCATCAACGGATGGGCAACGGCTTTAATCCTAGTATCCCGCATGACGATTCCAAAAAGCTTGTTCAGGGTTTCAGCAAAACGGTTAATCTCATATTTCTCCATGCAGAAAGCTTTGACGATGCGGGTTCCTGTTACTGTTTCATAAAGAATATTTGAAACCTGGGCCGTCGTCTGCTGACTGCTTCTGCTGAATCGCCGATGCCAGCGCCCGAATTTGACAATGGGAAAAATGATCAGCGGCAGCAAAGCCATGGCAATGAGGGCCAGCCGCCAGTTCATATAAAAGATAACGAAAATAAGAAAGAAAATCTGGCAGACATCTTTGATAATGCCAACCATAACATTTGAAACAGCTCCCTGGATCAGGGTAACATCTGAGATGACCCGGGAAATAATTTCACCTGTTGGCGTCTTATGGAAAAAAGAAAGGGGCAATGACTGTATATGCCGGTAAATGTGGTTTCTTAAATCCCTGATAACTGATTGCCCGACTTTTTCCAGAAGATATTTGTAGGAGTAATCAAAAATGCCCTGGATCAGGAAAATTGTGATTATCAGCAGTGGCACGATTTTAAGCATGAACGCATCCTGGTTGAAAAAAACATCATCCAGCATGGGTTTGACCATATAGGCCTGCGCCGCAGACATGACCGCCACGAGGACCATGCATATCATGGCTGATGCCAACCAGCCCCGATACGGTTTCAGGTATGTCATGAGTCGTGGGATTGTCCGTTGGTTCTTCATGCGATTAATAAAATGTTTGTCTCTTTAAAAAAAGTTCAGCTAACGGTTATATCGTTTAAACACGCTGCCGTCATCCCCCGGAAGTCTGCTTATAGTAATGTCAAGAGAACCGGGCAAGGAAAATATCATAAATTGCCGTGAAATATTATAACGGCAGCCTGCTATGCAAAGTTTAAAAAACTATCGCCGGTGCAGTTCAACCAGGGTAGCCCCCCACCCTCCTGCGCTCTCACCGGCAAGCTTGAATTCCTTCACCGCCGGCAACCTGCTGAGTATGGCATGGACGGTACGCCGCAGATTACCTGTACCTTTTCCGTGTATTATGCGGATCTGAAAAATATTTGCCTTGCAGCATTCATCCAGGTAGTCCGGGATGAGATACTTGAGATCTTTTGGGGCAAAATTGTGCAGGTCAAGAACACCGTTTATGGGGACCCGAACCGCTTCGTTATCATCCATATCAGCCATATTCTTTCTCTGTTTGATCCCGCTCCAACCCTGTCATTTCACCGGCAAGTTTTGCAGTTCGCCTGGATGCCCCCGGTTCGCCCAACTGATCACATACCCGGGCCAGCTCTTCCAGCATGGTTCTTCTGGACTCTTTATTGAAAAGCAGCGGCAGCATTTCATTATAAATATTCTCCGGGGTTGCCGCAGTCTGAAGCAGTTCAGGCACCACCTCTTTATCAGCCACCAGATTGACCAGTGAAACGAATTTAACTTTGATCAATCGCCTTGCGAGCAGAGAACTTATCATCGCAACCCGGTAGCACACGACCATCGGTACCTTGAGGAGCGCCAGCTCCATGGTCAGGGTGCCCGATGCT
>JAWVYE010000174.1:0-4551 GCA_033722905.1 Desulfobulbales bacterium | reverse complement strand
GCTTTAAATGAACCTCTTAAGTCCCAAATATAAACATCTTCAACTTTTTTGTTAAATCAACAAAAGTATGTAGCAAAACTCTCGGCTAATTTATGGGTAAATCAACAAGCGACAAATAGATATGTAGAATAAATGTTTATTATATTTGTTATTTAACTCGGCTTAACGTATTTGTCACGCATAAAATTGACAGTTAATTATTCTAATCCCTGATCTTGCCCGATTTCCTGTTTCGGCCTGAAAAGGTTGGCCAGCATGGCAAGTATTTTCATGACACCCCTCCATATCTTGGGGAGCAGCCAGATCAAAAGCAGAATAAAGAAAACGAGAAAAACCATAAAGACCAGTGGGTAGTGCAGAGCCGTCCAGAGGCCCGCAATCACAACAGCGTCTTCACCAAGGGATGTCACCCAGTTCGTAACAGGCTCCGGAGAAGCATTAATGAGTATTCTGGCCCCTGACTTGGTGGCATGGGTTGTGGCGGCCATACCGCCGCCGAGTAAGGCTGCGGCAATGGCAACCGATGGGCTCATTTCCCCAACCGCGGATGCTGCCATGAGGGCACCCAATGGAATCCGGATAAAGGTATGGATAGTATCCCAGCCGTTATCAACACCGGGGATCTTATCGGCAAAAAATTCCACCGCATACATGACTCCGGCGGCAACAATGATCAATGGATCGGTCAATATTTCCAGACCGGGGGGCAGGGCAATGTTCCCTGTTGAGCCCATCATGCCCAGAACAAGAATGGCAGCATAAAGATTTATGCCGCTGGCCCAGGAAACTCCCATTGTCAGTGCGATCGTCTCTATAATCGTATCAAGACTTTCCACAATGTGTATCCTCAGGGTTAGGGTTGCTGTTTTCAGTGATCTCTTCACAGTTGATGGTATAATTATCCAGAGATTTCCGGGCCGCCTGTAAAGCCTGGCGTGCCAGGTCGCATCCTTTGACATCGGGAATGTCTCTGCCAAGAACAATATCCATTATCTCAGAAGGTTTAAGTTTATTTAACGGCCCGGCAGGAACATAACTTTCAAGTTTGCCCTCAACCCTGCGCAGCAAGCCTCCCTCTACCAGATCGTTAAGAATTATACCGATTTTCTTTTCAGGCTGGTTGAGATGCTGGGCCAGAGATTTCCGGTCGGTAAGATTTCTGGCACCATAATCTGCCAAGGCTGATTCCATGATGTCAAACGCCATGGCCAAACGGGCTGCCGGAGTCAGGGTAAGTTTCTGCCATTGAAATTGACGCCAGGATTGCATGGCAAAGGCAACCTCTGCGCCCAGCAAAAATACGATCCAGGCTATGTATATCCAGAGCAGGAAAAGAGGGAGAGTGGCAAAAGAGCCGTAGATGGCATTATATTTGGCAACACCGATCTGCAGCTTAACATAAATGATCTGGACCCAGAACCAGGTAATTCCACCAAACAGCCCCCCGGCCAGGGCAGGAATGAATCCGACCCTGGTATTAGGCAGAAACTGGTAAAGCAAAGAAAAGGTTATTACGAGAATTACCAAGGGAAGAGCCTTTAAGAAAAATCTTTCAAGCCAGAGCATGGGCAATATGTTCTGGATATGTTGTTGGAGAGCGGGGCTCTGCAGTGTTGCTGCTGTGGCCAGGGCCAGGTTTACACTTATGGGCAGCAGGATCATCAGGGCCATATAATCAATGATTTTTCTGCCCATAGCCCTGCCGGCAGTTGTCTGCCAGACCGCATTCATGGATTGCTCAATGGAGCCGAGCAGACCCAGAACAGCGAGCACCAGACCGATAATACCGAATGTGCCCAGGGTGGTGAAATCCGTCCGGTCCACATAATCAAAGATCTGATCCACGGCCCTCTGTAAATGAGAATTTAATCCAGCAGGCTTCACTTCCTCCAGCACCATGCTGCCATTAGCTGCCTCAACCGGTGGCGCAGTTGGCGTCTGCCGCTCTATAACCTGAGAGGGGACTCCGGATGTCGAGGTTTCCGCTGGAATTTCAGGGGCAAATTGTTCTATGAAGGTATACGCCGCCTGGCGCATCTGGTGGCCGGCTCCAAGACCCTTGAGAACGGCAGTGCCCAGGGCCAGCATGGGTACAAGAGACAGCACGACGGTAAAGGTTAAGGCACTGGCCCGCAAAGTAATCCGGTCTTCCCGGGATTCACGTACAACAATAAAAATGATCCGCAGGAATGCCCGCAGAAAACGTATCCAGAGATCTTCACCCCGGTGAGGTGTCTGCCAGACCCAGTCGCAGAAAATCTGCCACTTGCGGGATATTTTCTCTCCCAAGTGAATTTCCCGGCCGGAATCAGTGCGAGTATCGTTCATGAGAACCGCCCCGGAGTATTATTTCCCAAACAGGCCTTTGATTATTTTTTCAGGCGAGGCCTTGTCGCCTGAACTTTCACCGGAACTGTCCAGTTGCTCGAGAACCTTATTCTGCAGTGATTTTTGCAATTGTTTCTGCACACCCTTCATATCAAGCGTGGGTTTTGGATTTTTCAGGGTGCCTGCTAATTTCAGGTGCAGGGTGGTGCCACCCTGATCGTCAGACAGATATTGTGCGAAAGAGGCTCTTGATTTCAGCTTGTCTGCCAGGGCCGGAGAAAGATGAAAGGTGAGGGGCAGGTCCAGTGAACCGTCCAGGCCGATGATTCCTTCAACTTCAGCGTCGAGGTCATTTCCCTGGAGATTTGTCTTTATCTTTACTTTGCCGCCTTCGACAATTGTGAAGGTGCCGGCAATATTTTTATAGCTGAAATCCCTTAACTCCTGAAGGTTTAACAGGTTGGCAATGGAATTTGACACCGGTGTGCCCTTGATACCGCCATCGGTAAGGGCAAAAGTTCCGTCTGCTGTAAGGACCTTGCTTATCTGTTGCCATGTAGTCCCGGCTCCGGAGAATGTAATTGCAGATTCAAGAGAACCGCTCAGCATGCCGGCAAGTTTCTGGACAAGTGCCGAGCTGAAATCACCAGCCTGCATGGATTGCAGCCCCATATTACCTTTATAGGCCATACCCGGCTTATTGAGATCAACACTCATGTTTGAATCAAATTGGCCGCCGTAAGCCTGGGCTGAAAGTTCCTGTACCGTCAGAATTCCTTTGGCCAGATCAAATGCCATGGAAAAATTTCTGGCCGCCAGTCCTTTGTACATCGCCCTGTCAACTTTGACGGTTCCTTTTGCAACCAGTCCGCGGGGCAGAGAATCGGCAATGACCTCACCGGATCCGCTTTTAACTGGTTTGGTCTTCTGGCCATTGTCTGGAGATGTTTTTGGCAATCCGGCAATCACAGCGAGGAGCTTGTCTATATTTAAGGATTTGCTGCTGACGGCAATGGTGGCATTCGGTGACTGCATGTATCCCTTTACATCAGCCTCGGCATGAACCTGCTCTCCTTCAAGATTGGTATCCAGGACAATATCCAGGTCTTTCTGATTGATATTGCCTTTGCCGTTGAATTTCGTTTGTGCTTCACCATAGGCAACAGCGGCATCAAAATCAAAAGAACCTGTATATTGCAAATCCTTTATGTTGTGTCCCAAAGCAACGTTCAGTTTAGCGTTGCTGGTGGCATCAACCGCAGGGATTTTAGCCAACCGGTCACGAATTTTTATCCGGGCCCTGTTAAAACGTATCTGGTCTATGGTTAAAGCCAGGGGCATGGCTATAGATGCCGGCTCGGTTTTTTCAGGTTTTTTCTTTTGTGTCTGCTCAGAGAGCAGTGCCAGGCTGGAAAAATTAAAATTACCACTCCTGTCCCGGGTGATCTGGACAGCCGGTTCATCGAAACGTATTTCGCTGATAATGAGCTTTTTCTGCAGGAGCGGCATCAGTTCATAACTGAGAACAAAGGCCTTGGTGCTGACAAAATCACTTTTCTTGTCAGCTTCCTTAATCAGAAAATCCTGAATAGTGATGCCGGACAGAAGACCTATTTTTATATCCCCGATTGCCACTTCTCTTCCAAGGGCTGCTTCAGCCTGAGGTATGATAAGGGCCTTAACGCGTTCATCGGTGAGATAATAATGGACAAAGGCGATAAGGCCGGCCACGGCTACAACAAACAGCAAGAATATTATGCCGATGATTTTACCGATTTTACCCATAATCAGACCCTCCCTACAAGAGTTTATAAGTTAGGCAAAGAGACCCGCTAATTAATTGTGCCCATAAAAAGCTTCCAATAAATTATTCTGCCTGCAGGCGCAAATTTAAAAAATCTTTACCAAGTCTTTATGCTGCATTTACAATAATTAGCTATACTGCAGTATAATGGCTGAAAACATATTGTAGATTAATATGCTCTGTAAATTATTACAAATTTAACTTAAGAGCTTTACATATATTCAAAGTATCATTAATAATTATTATTATATAGTAGATCATAATCATTGATTTGAAATTTTCATCGTATAGAAACGTTTTCATTAACTTTTTAGGAGGATACCATGAAAAAAATGCTGCCTGTCGCTGTTGCTGCAATATTTCTGTTGGTGGGATGTGCTGCCAAGGATGACACCATGACCGGGCACCATGGCGGAATG
>JAWVYE010000173.1:0-4573 GCA_033722905.1 Desulfobulbales bacterium | reverse complement strand
GCCATCGGCAAGAAAATGGGTAACGAAAAGCTCAACAAGCTGGTATTTGAGTCCAGAGGCAAAAAAGGGGTGCAAACCCTGGCAAGAGGCTCATCCTATAAATCCATCCTGCGGGTCCTGAAAGAACATAATCTGGTCGGTATCCTCATTGATCAGGATACCGATGTGCGCGGTACCTTTGTCGACTTTTACGGCAAACAGGCCTATACGCCAATTGGCGCGGCAATGCTGGCCATGGATTCAGGCGCCCCGGTACTGCCCCTGTTTTATCTTAAAAAACCGGATGATAGCTATATATTTATCATTGAAGAGGAAATCCCTCTGGTCATGACCGGCAACCGCAGGGATGATATGGAGGAAAATACCCGCCGTTTTCATAAGGTCATAGAAAAATATATCAGGCTTTACCCGACCCAGTGGGTCTGGATGCATAACCGCTGGAAGACAACCCCGGAAATGATCGAGGAGAAGAAGAGAAAAAGGGATAAGGGCTGAAGGTTTATCGGCCTGACAGCCAACGTACAAGCGGCTGGTTGCAAATCAGCAATCGGGTCGGGTTTTTCAATACCAGTCAGTCAGCAGGAATCCCGCTCCAATGGTGCTTGACGATGCCTTGTAATCCAGCAAACATTGCCCATACCCGTTGAAGTACTGGACATACCCCTTGATCCTGTCTGTGCCGGGCAGGGGGAAGGTCCAACCGAGTTCCACCGCACCCCGGTTTTCATCAAAATCCAGGTTGTTCCGCCACATCAGGTCAAAGGTCTGATTGCCCCATTTATATGCCAGCCGCAGCTCGCCGTATCCCAGGTATTGATGAATGTCCGGGTTGTCGTCATCATCTTTATCCTCAGGGATGCGCCACCAGGCTTTTAGAGCCAGGGCGAAATTATTCCTGTTGAAAATAAAAGTGGCAAACAACCTGTTCCAGCTCCGTGACAGCTCCCCGGATCTGCCGTTGGATTGATGCACTATGCCGAAGTAATTCAGCCTGTTCTTAAAGCCGAATATATCCCAGTCATTATCAAAAGAGAAAAAAATTTCAGGTTCAAAATTCGTATCCCTGAACGGACTTGAGATATCAGAGCTGTATACCTGCCACATTGACATTTGCGTAAAGGCAAAATACAAATCGCCATTTGTATATTTGCGGGACAGATTTTCCAGGAGCATAAATTTGAAACTGATCTGGAATTTTGCCTCCGTGTTATTCAGGTCAATGTCTGCTTCGCTGGACTCGATGAAAGGGCCGTTGTTCATGGAACTGAAGTTGTAATTGGCCAGCAGGAGATAGTTGCGTTTATGGGGAGTGATTGTCCAGAGGTTGCCGAAGGCGGCTTCTTCTTCCTTGGCCAGCCTTTCATCCAGAGGTGTTTCCAGGACAGCGTCAGTGACATCTTCAGCCTCTTGCGTGGGGTTGCGCAGTTCCTCTTCGCAGGCCGCCTTCATCTCCCCGGCTGTCATGGAATCTTCAGCCTGCAGCAGAATCCTTAACAGGCAGTTATGCATAAGTGTTTCATCAGCAACTGCCCCTGCCTGGCTGATTCCATAGAATAGCAGAAAAGATGCGGAAAAGAGCAAAATGTTTCGCAATGTGCTCGTCGGTCGTTTCATATGCTTAAACCCTCTGTCAATGAATGATAAATTACAACCCGGGCAATTGTCCAAATGCTAGAGGACGGTACCAGCCGGTTGTTTTTGTTTGCCCGTTCCGCCCCTGCCTGAATGTTACCTCCCGGGGCAGTTTTATTCATCGGGTTCGTTTCAAATCTCCCCGGCAGCTGTTAATTATACTTGTGCAAATTTTTTTCCGTATATATAGTTAAAATATATAATTTTGCAATAAAACTGGAAAGTTAAACAGTTTTTTCCAGGTATGCTTTATTTATCCCAAATGGAGGGGCTTTTCATGAAAAGGAATATTTTATTTTTGGCGTGGGTTTTATTTCTGGGCCTTGCAGTGGCTTTTATTTCAGGCACGGCCACAGCAAAATCAGCCAAGGAAATTGACATCAGTGTGGATGTTGCCCTGGAGCAGTTTGAAAAAGATGTCAAAGGCGGCAGGGAATTTCTGCAAAGCGCCAAGGGAGTGCTGGTATTTCCGAGTGTACTGAAAGCAGGGATTGGAATTGGCGGGGAATACGGTGAAGGCGCCCTGCGAATCGGCGGCAAGACCGTTGATTATTACAGTACGGCTGCAGCCTCCATCGGCTTCCAGCTCGGAGCTCAGTCGAAGAGGATCATTATTGTCTTCATGCAGGAAAGCGCCCTGAAGAAATTTCAGCAAAGTCAGGGCTGGGAGGCAGGGGTGGACGGCTCTGTGGCCCTGGTGGAACTGGGCGGCGGCGGTTCAATCGATACCACCAACATTAAGGACCCGATCGTCGCCTTTGTTTTCGGGCAGAAGGGGCTGATGTACAACCTGACCCTGGAGGGCTCCAAATACACCAGGATTGTCCGCTGACTTTTTGGAGAAAACCGGCACTATGAATCCACTTCATGCGGGTGTGGATTTTTTAAAACCGGGCTATTCAGAGCTTCCTTCAAGGACCCGCAGCGGGGTGGTCAGGATATTGACCATGGTGCCGAAGATACTCCTGCTGAAGGCTGACATGGAGAGGGGTCTGACCTTGATATCGGTAAAGTCGCCGGTTATTTCAGCAGGCACGGCAATGATGCTTTCCGGTACGATTTTACCTATAATGGGCAGCATCTTCTGAAGTCTGTTGACCGTCTGCAGCGGTGCCACCAGGACCAGCAGATTTATTCTTTGCCTGGGGATGTCAACCGTGCCGTGGGCGGCAATTTCCATTGCCGGGGCATCAATTCTGGCCGGTGCGACAGTAAGAATTCCCTGCTCCATAGTACCTCTGACAACCAACGAGTCATAGTGGAATCCTTTGGTGCGCAGATCGGGTATTTGTCCTTTGAACATGGCGGTTACGTTCAGGAAAGAAAGCAGTTTTGCCAGTTGGGCATCCTTGTAGATATAGCCTTCTTTGGCCTTTATGGAGAGGCTGCCCGCAAGTGAGTTGAGCAGCTCATCCCTGGTGCCCTGCCCGGAGATTACGCCTTGCAGTTCCAAAACACCGGTTATTTGCTTTTCACCTCCCGCCAGGCAGAGAAGTACCTCGCTGAACTCCTTTGCCTCGGCTGCTATTTTGAAATCCAGGGCTATCAGATTGTTTTTAAAGGAAATATTACCCGGTGTTTTAATCTGGCAAAGCTCTGCCTCCAGCACCTGGATGCCAAGGGAACTGTTTGCAAAGGTGATTAGCGATGTAAAGGGTTCCCAGGTATAGTCTTTGTAGTGCAGGGAATCTGCCTGAAGGTTGATGCTGCCATAGACAGCAATACCCCTTTTCCCGTTATCTGCCTGGCCTTTGTTAAATTCTTTTTCATCCTCTTTTGGTATCGTCGCGAGAATTTTCTCAAGCTCTATGGCGTCGGTATTGACATCAAGATCCATGGCTAAGCCTTTGCCGGTTAACGATGCGGTACCGTTTATGGCATAAATTTTTTCTGCAAATAAAGCCTCGGCGGAGTTTATGGTAAGCGTTTTCCCGGCGGCGGAAAGAGAAAAGCTGTCAAGCAGAAGCGGTTTCTCAAGTTGCCAGGGAAAAATGAAATCGCCGCCGTCAAGCATGCCGAAGGCAGCCGATGCAGCAATAGAATCCATATCCATACGAAACATGATGTCACCTTTGAGCCAGGCATCAGGAAATGCATCATTATGCAAGAGAATCGCGTCAATGGTCTTTTTTGAAAGGCTGCCCTTGAAACGGGCCCCGATTTTTCTTTGCCCCAGTTCAAGTGCTATGGTGGCCCTGTCGGAACCATTTTGCAGAGTCAGGTTTCTCAGGACCATTTCCTTAGGGTTAAGCATGATATCAATGGAAAAGATCGGTCCCTCCTTTAAGGAAAAGTCCCCCTGCAGGTCAAGCAATTCATCATTTATCCATTTTGCATTGGCCCTTGAAATATTCAGTGGTGACCTTAATTGATATTCTTCAGGTGCATCAATTTCCCGGACAAGCCAGGTATGGAACTCATGTCCCAGGATTGCGTCCGTAACAATTACCTCTGCACTGGTCCTGCCGGTTATGAATTTCTTCAGCACGCCGGAAAATGTCAGCAGGGAATCCAGGAGGTCGGCCTTGAAATCCTCAAAGATAATCCTGTCTGGTACTATATTTATCCTGCCGCTTTTAATGTTGAGCGGGGCCGGGAGGATTGGAGTTGCCAGGGCAATACCTTTAAGAACTCCCTGTACATCGTAGTCCAAATCTTTCGGCTGCAGCAACGGACCCTTGATACTTTTGACACTGATTTCAGCAATACCGGATATGTTTTGGATATCCTGTGAATCATCGGCCAGGCTTTCATAGGAAGCGAGCCAGGGGTAGATCTCATCCATTACAAGATAAAATTTCCCTGATTGTACATCTATGACAGGCTCTTTTTCCCAGTCAATCCTGTGTGAGTAATCGGAGAAGGAGGAATTACCGATTTTACCCTGCATGTTATAAGACTCCAACCTTTTGCCGTCATAAATTATCCTGCCTCCGTCGAT
>JAWVYE010000172.1:0-4589 GCA_033722905.1 Desulfobulbales bacterium | reverse complement strand
TATTACCCAGGCAAAGCTGGAGGAGGTTTCTCTGCAGAAGTTATCGCTGCCGGAGGAACTTAATATGCTCAAGGCCCTTGCCTCATACCCTGAACTAATTGAGAATTCGGCCCTTGACCTCTCTCCTCACAGGATTATCTTTTTCCTCATGGATCTGGCCGGGCAGTTTCACAGCTACTACAACAGCCATCTTGTGATTTCAGATGACCCGGAGCTTACCCAGGCCAGGTTGTGGCTTGCTGAGGCTCTTCGCATAGTTTTCCACAACGGTTTGCGGGTTGTCGGACTTTCCGCCCCGGAATCCATGTAACGTAACAGGCCGGTTGGCAAAGGCTGCACGATTTCAGGGGACAATATCGAATTGTCGCCATGCTTTGCAGGCGGTAATTCAGGCAACATTGAAAATTCATAACTCAGAATCGCAAAGTGGGCCGCAGCAAGAGGAAGAAAAAGAAGAAAATTAAGTTCGAGATTGCCCCGGGACGTCTGTTCGGGGTGGGTGCCTTGCTTTTCTGTATATTCCTGTGGATGTTTCTTCTGGGCGTCTGGGCCGGCCAGACAATACTCCTCCCTGCGGGATAATCCCGGCGGAATACTTACAGTGCTTGACCCTGTACCGCTCTCAGAGTAAGATGGCGCGCCAAGAAGTGTGCAAAGAGTGGTTCTTGATTTGCAACTGCCAAAAATAATAAGGAATGGACGGCTATGATACGCAGGGCCCACATGGGCGATATAAAAAATATTTACAAGCTGCTGCAGTATTTTTCCGATAAGGATCTCCTGCTGGGCCGCTCTCTGAGCTCTTTATACGACCAGCTGCGGGACTTTACCGTTTTCGTGAATACGGATGCCGAAGACCCGGGCCGGGAAAAGCTTATCGGGACCTGCGCCCTGCATATTTGCTGGGAAAACCTGGCTGAAATCAGATCCCTGGCAGTAATTGATGAATATCACGGCAAGGGAGTCGGGCGGGAGCTTGTCAGCAAAGCTCTGGCTGAAGCTGACTCCTATGGTATTACCAGGGTTTTTACCCTGACCTACCAGCCGGATTTTTTCAGGAAACTCGGCTTTCATGATATTGATAAATCGGAGTTGCCCCACAAGGTCTGGAGTGACTGCATAAACTGCTCCAAGTTTCCGGATTGCAACGAAGAAGCCCTGATCTGGGAAAAAAAGATGTAATTTCGTTGGCAGTGCATGCCTGCCTCTTGAGTGAAGGCGGGTACCGCCGGCATGGAAAGAATACTGCAGCGCAGCACGTGTTCCATGATGAAATAGTATGGGATTTTGAAAATTTTCATGGAAAGCGTCCTGGAATAGTAACAGCTATGGCTGACAGATCATAAAATACGGAGTTCTGAATACATGATAGGTTCTGCATTAACAAAGATATTTGGCAGTAAAAATGAAAGGGTGCTGAAAGAGATTCAACCTCTGGTGGAAAAAATAAACGCCCTGGAGGCAGGTGTCCAGGGGCTTGATGATGCAGCCCTGGCGGCAAAGACCGTTGAGTTCAAGGACAGGGTTGCCCGGGGAGAGTCTCTGGATGCATTGCTGCCGGAGGCTTTTGCCGTAACCAGGGAAGCTGCCAGAAGGGTGATAGGCGAGAGACATTATGATGTTCAGCTGATCGGCGGGGTTGTCCTGCATCAGGGCAAGATTGCCGAGATGAAAACCGGTGAAGGCAAGACCCTGTGCTCAACCCTGGCTGTCTATCTTAATGCTTTATCCGGCAAGGGGGTGCACGTTGTAACGGTTAATGACTACCTGGCCCGCCGTGATGCGGAATGGATGGGTGCCATCTATCGTTTTCTCGGCCTGAGCACCGGCACCATTCTGCACGATATGAGCGACCAGCAGCGCCAGGAGGCATACAACTCAGACGTAACCTACGGCACAAATAATGAATTCGGCTTTGATTACCTGCGCGATAATATGAAGTTTGATATCAAGGATTATTGCCAGAGGGATTTCAATTTTGCCATTGTCGATGAAGTAGACTCCATTCTCATTGATGAAGCTATGACGCCTCTTATTATTTCCGGCCCGGCCGATATGACAACCGAGCTTTACCACCTGGTGGATAAAGTCATCCCCCGCTTCACCAGGGATAAGCATTATACCCTGGATGAAAAATCCCGCACCGTGTCATTAACCGAGGAAGGTGTGGCCCACGGTGAGAAACTGCTTAAGGTGGAAAACCTTTATGACCCGAAGAATATTGAATACCTGCACCACCTGAACCAGGCCCTGAAGGCCCACCTGCTTTTTCAGAAGGATGTAGACTACCTGGTGAAGGATGGTGAAGTGGTGATCGTTGACGAGTTCACCGGCCGGACCATGCCGGGCCGCCGTTACAGTGACGGCCTGCATCAGGCCCTGGAGGCAAAGGAGGGGGTCAAGATCGAACGTGAAAACCAGACATTGGCTTCAATCACCTTCCAGAACTATTTCCGCCTCTATGATAAACTTGCGGGCATGACCGGTACCGCAGATACCGAAGCGGCTGAGTTCAAGAAAATTTATGACCTTGATGTGGTCATCATCCCGACCCATAAAACAATGATCCGGGATGACTATCCCGATATGATTTACAAGAATATCCAGGCGAAATACAAGGCTGTCATCCGCGAGATCAAGGAACTGCACAAAAAGGGACAGCCGGTGCTGGTTGGCACGATTTCCATAGATGTTTCAGAGAAAATATCCAGAATGCTGAAAAAAGAAGGCATCAAACATTCGGTTCTCAATGCAAAGCATCACGAAAAGGAAGCCGAGATTATCGCTGAAGCCGGAAAGAAAGGCAAGGTTACCATCGCCACCAATATGGCGGGCCGGGGCACGGATATCAAACTTGGCGAAGGGGTGCCGGAAGTCGGCGGGCTGCATATCCTGGGCACCAGCCGCCATGAGTCCAGGCGCATAGACAACCAGCTGCGCGGCCGTTCAGGAAGGCAGGGAGACCGGGGATCATCCCGTTTTTACCTTTCACTGGAGGATGACCTGCTGCGCATCTTCGGCTCGGACAGGATATCAGGGGTCCTGGACAAACTGGGCATGGATGAAGACGAACCCATAGAGCACAATATGATTAGCCGGGCCATTGAAAACGCCCAACGCAAGGTGGAGGGGCACAACTTCGATATCCGTAAACACCTGCTTGAATATGATGATGTCATGAACAAGCAGAGAGAAGTCATTTACCAGCAGCGCCGTGAAGTACTTGAAAGCAAGGATATAAAACACGTTGTCGAAGAGATTATCAGTGATGAAATGGATGCTGTCGCTGCAGAATTCGTTGAACAGAAAGTCCTGTCACCGGATTGGGACTGGCCGGCAATCAACGAGAGGCTGCAGGGAATCTTTGGTTTTACGCCTGCATGGGAAGATGCGGACAAAGCAGACCTGGACCATGATAAGTTTGTTGACAAGCTGCGCCACATCGCCCGGCAGGCTTACGAGGCCCAGGAGGAGAGAATCGGCACCGAAGGATTACGTTACCTTGAACGGGTAATTTTTCTGCAGATGGTGGATACATACTGGAAGGAACATCTTCTCAATATGGATCATTTGAAGGAAGGTATAGGCCTGCGCGGCTACGGCCAGAAAAATCCTCTCAATGAATATAAACGGGAGGGGTTTGAAATGTTTGCCAACATGATTGAGACCGTAAAACAGCAGACATTGACCACCCTGTTCCGCATCAAGATCGCCAGCGAGGATGAAGTTGACCGTGATGCCATGGAAAGGAAAAAGCAGCAGCAGGCTGAGATGCGTTTAACCCGGGGCGCCGGTCAATCAGCCCAGGCCCAGCAGCAGCAGCCCGTAAAGAGAGAAGGTGAAAAGATCGGCCGGAATGACCCCTGTCCCTGCGGCAGCGGCAAGAAGTATAAAAAATGCTGCGGCCGTCTCAAGTAGCCTGTTGCCACGGCGCCTGCTCCCAACCGGGCCGGATTTTCAACCCGGCGCCTATTGAAATTATAAACAAGGATTTTTTCAGTTGATCATCACAGGATTCAAATACGCCGCTGTTGCAGCAGGGATAAGAAAAAAAGACAGGCTTGATCTCGGCCTGATATTTTCGGAGAAACCTGCTGTTGCCGCCGGTGTTTTTACCGCCAACCGGGTGAAAGCAGCCCCGGTCCTGCTTGATATGGAGCGTATCGGCCAGGGCAGGGCTCAGGCAGTATTGGTAAACAGCGGTGTGGCAAATGCCTGCACCGGGGCAGCCGGTATGCAGGCGGCGCATGCCTGCTCGGGTTTGGCTGCCGCTGCCCTGCATATTGATGAAAGTCTGGTGCAGATAGCTTCCACGGGTGTTATCGGCGAGCAGCTGCCCGTTGCCAGGGTGGCTGAGAAAATGGATGAACTGGCAGCAGGCTTGGCACCCGCCGCCTATGATAAAGTAGCGCAAGCCATCATGACCACGGATACGGTTCCCAAAACCGCCGGGCGCACCTGCCACATAGGCGGTAGAGAAGTTAAGCTTTTCGGTATGGCCAAGGGGGCGGGCATGATCATGCCTGATATGGCTACCATGCTCTCTTTTGTCATGACCGATGCCCCCATTGCAGCTGATATACTGCGGC
>JAWVYE010000171.1:0-4644 GCA_033722905.1 Desulfobulbales bacterium | reverse complement strand
CGGGGCGTATGGTT
Source organism: Desulfobulbales bacterium (assembly GCA_033722905.1). Classification (GTDB taxonomy): domain Bacteria; phylum Desulfobacterota; class Desulfobulbia; order Desulfobulbales; family BM004; genus BM004. The sequence continues at coordinate 4,630 of JAWVYE010000171.1, read as the reverse complement.
GACCTCGGGATGAAACTGCACACCGTATAAGTTGCGGCTCACATCCTGGATGGCAGCCACCGGAGCGTTTTCTGTTTTGGCCACGATCTCAAAAGACGGGGGAACTTTTTCCACATGGTCGCCGTGGCTCATCCAAACAGGGCTCCTGCCTTCAATAAAAAATCCATCAAAAACAGGGCCGGGGGAGTTCTTGCTCAACAGGTCGGCAGGCCCGTATTCACGCTTGCCGGCCGGCACGACCCTGCCGCCGAAATGACGGGCCATGAGCTGCATGCCGTAACATATGCCAAGGACCGGCACTCCCAGTTCGAACAGGGCCTCCTCTATTGCGGGAGCGCCTTTGTCGTAAACGGACTTGGGCCCGCCTGAGAGGATAATCCCCCTGGGGGCAAACTCCTTGATTGCCGCAAGATCGAGATCAAAGGGGTGCAGCTCACAATATACATGGGCTTCGCGGACACGCCGGGCAATCAATTGAGTATACTGGGAGCCGAAATCGAGGATGAGAATTTTTTCGCTATGGATATCCATCAGGCAAACAGTTTTGAGTGTTGATTACAGAAATACATTTAAGCGGATAAGCTATGTTCTGAAAAAATTTACCATTAATTTTTAATGTCCAAGGGTGTTAGCCTTCGATACGGTAATTGGGGGCTTCCTTGGTAATAATCACGTCATGAACATGGCTTTCCTTGAGGCCGGCTGTCGTAATACGGACAAATTTTGCCTTCTGCCGCAGTTCCTCGATATTTTTAGCGCCGACATACCCCATGCCGGAGCGCAGACCACCAACAAGTTGATAGATCATTTCTGACAAAGGGCCCCTGAAAGGCACCTTACCTTCAATGCCCTCGGGCACCATTTTTGCCGGGCTGTCTAAATCCTCCTGGAAATAGCGGTCGCCGCTGCCCTGCTTCATGGCACCGAGAGAACCCATGCCGCGATAGCCTTTGTAGGCCCGGCCCTGATACAGAAAGGTCTCCCCCGGTGTTTCTGCAGCCCCTGCAAAAAGGGAGCCGATCATGATAGAGTGGGCTCCTATGCCTATAGCCTTGCTGATGTCTCCTGAATACTTGATGCCTCCGTCTGCAATCAACGGTATGTCATGCCTTTTTGCCGCCCTGCTGCAGTTTTTGATTGCAGTCAACTGCGGCACTCCGACACCGGCCACAATACGGGTCGTGCAGATGGAGCCCGGTCCAACCCCTATCTTTACAGCCCTGGCACCTGCTTTGATAAGCGCTTCCGTGCCTTCCTCGGTAGCTACGTTTCCGGCGATTACCTCGAGATCGGGAAAGGTTGATGTCAGGGCATCTACGGTTTTGACCACATTTTGAGAATGACCATGCGCAGAATCAAGCACAATGACATCCACGCCGTTTTTGATGAGTTTTTCCGCACAGGCCAGATAGTTGGAGCCGACCCCCAGAGCGGCACCGACAAGCAGCCTGCCTTTGTCGTCCTTTGCAGAATTGGGATATTTCTTTATCTTTTCAATATCTTTTATGGTGATCAGGCCTTTGAGATTTCCCTTATCATCGACTACGAGGAGTTTTTCTATGCGGTGTTCGTGTAAGAGCGATTTTGATTCCTCCAGGGTGATCCCGACCTTGGCGGTTACCAGGTTTTTACTGGTCATGACATCCTTGACTTTCAGGGTCGGATCGGTGACAAAGCGGAGATCACGGTTGGTGACGATCCCTGCAAGTTTTTTTCCGCGCAGCACCGGCACACCCGATATCTTGTAATTGGCCATCATGGCCTGGACATCGGAGACCCTTTGATCTTCTGTGACGGTCACCGGATCGATGATCATTCCGGATTCAGATTTTTTTACTTTTTCAACCTGTCTGGCCTGCTCATCAATGGACATGTTTTTGTGGATAATACCGATTCCGCCTTCCCTGGCCATAATAATAGCGGTGCGGTATTCGGTCACCGTATCCATTGCAGCACTGACCAGGGGAATATTGAGTTTGATATTTCTGGTAAGCAGAGTGGAAACATCAACCTCTGACGGCACAACAGTGGAGTTGGCCGGAACCAGAAGCAGATCATCAAAGGTATATGCGGGTTCAATGACATCGGATGGCATGTTCATTCTCCTTGAAGAATTGTGAAAGTGTTTCCATGGTGATGACCGCACCCTGAAAAGATAATAATCACTTGCTGCCGTTTCAGTTTATGAGGACTTCTTCTGAAGTGGAAGTGATATCGATGGAATATTCAAAAGAAGCAACATTTCAATATGGTGAACCACTTATACAAAAATACCCTGGTAATTGCAAAGCCCTTTTCCGGCAAGGTATCTAATTATAAGGAATACTAAAGAAAGCTTAAGAAGGCTGCCGGGGCAGGCTGCTGAGCATAATGCCTTCCAGAAGGCCGCTGTCGCTGATCCGCATCCTGTCCTGCTGCAGGAGCTTTAAAAGCATAAAATATATCCTAATTCCGGCCGGCAGGATTTCTCCCCTGCCGTTACCGAGACAGGGCAGAGAATTGCGTGCCGCCGCAGGCAATGCTGTAAGTTTACGCCAGAGCCTATTGATGGAAGTTTTCTCCAGCACATGTCCATGCACCAAGGATTCGTTATAGCAAGTAAGGCCAAGGTCGAGGGCGGCCATGCTGGTTGCGGTTCCACCACAGCCTATGATGAGAAGAGGCTGTTTGTCCAAAAGCTGCAGTTTGTTGCAGGCTGAGAGCAGTGCTTCACTGAGCAGGCTGTCCATCCGGCCGGGGTCCTGCCCTGGTGAGGTAAGATATTTTTCTGTCAACCCTATAACTCCGAGACCCACACTTTTCATCCCTGTTTGGCCGGTACCCGGAGTTGCAAGAATCAGTTCTGTGGAGCCGCCGCCCACATCGACGAGAAGCAGGGGGCCGGACAGGGTCTCCTTTATACCTGACAGGGCACCGTCAAGACTTAAACGGGCCTCCTCTTCAGGGTCCAAAATGGTAATGGAGTGCTTGAGGATCGCTTCGGCTTTATGGAGAAACAGCCGGCTGTTCCCGGCTTGTCGCAGGGCCTCGGTGCCGCATACCCGTATACTGGTGGGCTGGTACTGGTTTAAAGTTTTCCTGAATGAGTGTAATGCCGCAAATCCCTTCCGCATAACACCTTCAGCCAGTAAACCACTGTTCTGCAAGCCACAGCCCAACCGGACTGTTGCCATTTTTTTAGATAATACGGTTATTCTGCCTGGAGCGCACTGAGCCACCAGGAGTCTGAAAGTATTTGAACCGAGATCAATTCCAGCGGCAGTTTGTTGCTGAATTGTCATTGATTCAGGCCAGTGAATAGTTTAAGTTTTCGGCAACGCAGATAAGCGCAGACTTCGGAAGCCACACTGAGGCCGGTGTTGCGCCGGAAGTTATTTAATTTCCCGGGCCCTGTGACTGGCGGCGAAATTTTATCCAAATGCACCGGGTTTACCATAATTTGCACAAGCACATAATGACTGGAAAAAAAGATGTTGTTAGCTATTAATCCGGATAATCCGCAACCGCGAAGTATTAAACAGGTGGCTGATAAGCTTCGCAGTGGAGCTGTTATCTGTTATCCGACCGATACAGTGTACGGTATCGGTTGCGATATTTTCAATCAGAAAGCCATCAAGAAAATTTTTCAGATAAAAAACAGGCCCCTCCATAAACCATTCAGCTTCATGTGTTCCAGCCTGAAAGATGTCAGTGACTATGGTCATATTTCCAACATGGCTTACAGGATAATGCGCAAGGCATTGCCCGGACCTTTTACCTTTGTACTGCCCGCAGCGAAAATTGTTCCAAAAATCATGATTACAAAACAGAAGACAGTAGGTATCAGGGTGCCCCAGAATAGTATATGCCTGGATCTTATTGCGGCCCTGGGCAACCCGATATTGACCACCAGTGCAATTCTCGCTGAAGATTCTCCACCGCTGTCAGAAGCTTATGAATTCGATGAACTTTTGGGCAACAAGGTTGACCTTGTAATCGATGGGGGCATGGTATACCCGAATCCCTCAACAATTGTTGATTTCTCCGGTGATGAACCTGAAATATTACGGCAGGGCCAGGGTGATATCAGCCAGTTCTATGCTTAAAACCGGCCGGTGACATCGGGCTGCCGATATCAGTTATGGTTTTTCGATTAATGCCTTCTTCAGGGATTTGCTCATGGCAAAATGCAGGGTCTTGCGGGGTGGAATATCCATCACTATACCTGTTTTTGGATTTTTTGTCTGGCGCGCCTTTCGAGACCGTACTGAAAAACTGCCGAATCCCCGTATCTCAACCCTGTTCCCCTGGTTAAGTGATTCGACCATTGTTTCAATAATAATATCAACGGCCCTACTGATATCTTTTTTTAGATAACCGTCTAAATTTTCCGTTGTTTTTTGTACCAGATCTCGTTTTAACATGGTTGGTCTCCATGAAGTATGTACAGGGCAATAAGGGATAACTTTATGAAAGTGTATGTATTGTGCAAAGTATTGCTCCATGTGCTATTGCACGCCCGGCCACTCGAAGGACAGAATCGGGGCAACAGGCACAAAGTTATCAACAAGTGACTGCTCAGCATTGGTTAACAGGTTGTACAAGGAAAATTTTCTGTCAGCTTTCGGATATATGAGGCGGGGATTCTTTG
>JAWVYE010000170.1:0-4663 GCA_033722905.1 Desulfobulbales bacterium | reverse complement strand
GAAATAATCCAATCCATCAAAAAGGCTGAGGTCGAGCTGTACAAGAAAATATCAGAACTTTCCAAGAAGTACGGTAAAGAGCATCCCCGGATGAAAGCAGCCCTTTCCGAGCTGCAGACCCTGCAGGAAAGAAAGAATGCTGAGATCGGCAGGATAATCGATTCCCTGAATAATGAATACCAGGTGGCACTGGCCCGCGAGGCCTCTCTCATGGCAGCTCTTGAACGCCAGAAACAGGAATCCCTCGAACTGAACAAGAAAGCCATAGAGTACGGTGTTTTGAAGAGGGAGGCCGAGGGCGCCCGTGAGTTGTACGACCTTCTTATCCGGCGCTTCAAGGAAACCTCGGTGACAGAGGAGATAGATACCGGCAATATCCGTATAATTGACAGGGCGGAATCCGCCTTCAAAGTGAGCCCGAATACCAGGCGAAACTTCAAACTGGCTGTGGTGGTTGGCTTGATGCTCGGGCTGGGATTGGCTTTTCTGCTGGAATACCTTGACAATACCATCAAGACCCCCGAAGAGCTTGAACAGGTCCTTAATATGCCGTATCTCGGTCTTATTCCCCTGATGGATATGAACAAATCAGGGTTATTGCGAAATGGATTTTCCGAAGACCTGATAACTATTAAACAGCCAAGAGCTGTTGCCAGTGAGTCGTACCGGTCAATAAGGACAAGAATAGTATTTTCCTCTCCCGAACATGCCCCCAAAAGTATGCTGATCACAAGCGTGACAGGTGAAGAGGGCAAGACGCTGACCTCGGCTAACCTGGCAATTACCATGGCCCAGGCAGGCTCGAAAGTAATATTACTTGACTGTGATATGCGTAAACCCAGGCTGCATCGCCTTTTGGGCTTGAACCGGGACAGGGGAGTGTCCAATGTCCTGGTGGGAGATTGCAATCTCGATGAGGTAATAGTTGAGACCAAAATACCCAACCTTCATGCCATATCCTGCGGGCCTATACCGCCTAATCCCTCAGAGCTGCTTGGCTCCAGTGCCATGGTAAACCTCATTGCAGGGCTCGGCAGGGAATATGACCGGATAGTTATAGATTCTCCGCCTCTGGCAGCGGTCACCGATGCAATTGTCCTGGCAAAGATTGTTGACGGCACTGTTGTGGTGCTGCAGGCCAACAGTACCCCGAAAGAGATGGCAAAAAATGTCCTGCATCACCTGCAGGTAGTGAAAGCCCATATCCTCGGCGTTGTCCTGAACAAGGTTGACCTGCAGAAAAACGCCTACTATTACAGGCAAAATTATTACCATTATCTCTATGGAGATGATGCCGTTGAACCGAGGAAGAATGTCTGGGAGAAGGTGAAGGAAAAGACAGCCAGGCATAAGGTGTAAGGGTGGATAAATAATCTGGTACCGGGTGCTGGATACCTGGCCGGATAAGCATATTGTGATTGTAAGGTTTCTGGAACCGAGAACCAGGAAACCGGAACCCTGTACCACTGAAAAAAAATGATTGATCTACATTGCCATGTCCTGCCGGGGATAGATGACGGATCCCGGCTTATGGAGGAAACTCTGGACATGGTTCGGACAGCAGTCAGGAACAATATTGACACCATCGTTGCAACCCCCCACACCCTGAATGGATTCTTTACAAACACGTGGGATAATGTCACGGCCCTTACCGCCACAGTTCAAAAAGCATTAGCAGCTGAAGAAATACCCGTAACGCTTTTCCCCGGAATGGAGGCCCAGGTCTGCCCTGAGCTTTTTGGCGCTCTTTCACAGGGCAAGGCCGCCACCATTAACGACAACGCCCGCTATATGCTGCTTGAGTTCCCACCCTTTTCCATGCCTGCCAACAGCCGGGAATTTATCTTCAAGTTAAAACTGCAGGGCATAACCCCGGTCATTGCCCACCCGGAAAGGCATCTGATCCTGCAGAATGATCTGCAGCAATTGGCTGACTTGGTCCGGCAGGGCGCCCTGTGCCAGCTGACCGCCCTGAGCATCACCGGACACCTCGGTTCCTATGTCCAGAAAAGTGCTGAACAGATGATAAGAACAGGGTTGGCGCATGTGATTGCCACAGACGCCCATGCCAATGATCTGCGTATCATGTCCCTCGCACCGGCGGTTGATGCGGCCGCTGAAATTCTGCAGGATTATACCAGGGCTGAACAGATGGTAACCAGCACACCGGCAGCCATCATTGCCGGTGAGGATATAGTTGTTGATGAACCGGTTCTTGATGATAAGAAGTGGTGGATGTTTTAAAGACCAGGTTTCAAGGAGTCAAGGGCCCAAGGGGTCTAGGGTAAAAGAAAAATGTAAGTCAAATTTTCCTTTGCGCTTTGTGATTCTGTTAATCAGATGAGACCAGTGGGTAGTTTTTAATTTTTTTTGTTTTTATAACCCGTTAACCCTTGAAACCTTGGCCCCTCGAAACCTTAACATTATTGGAGGTTACAAAAGACTATAGAAAAATGGAAGGAATAGCGTATGCCATATACCTCTTCGTCCTCATAATAAGTCCCTTACTGTTCGGGGCTGTACATGCCTATGCCTATACTCTGGTCTATTTATTGGTTCTGGCAGCCGCTTTTCTCCTGGTCGTGCACAATATGCGCAGGGATTACAAGACCAACAGCCTGTATTTCCAGTATCCGGAAACCCGGCTTAATGTTCTTATCTGCCTGATTTTTGTTTTTCTGGTGCTGCAGACAATGGTGCAGCCCGCATTTCTTGTAAAATTGTTTTCACCGCAGGCATTTTCCGTGCAGGGGAGAGCTGCCGAACTGGTCGGCCAAAAGGAAAGTATCACTCTTGCACCGTATATTTACCCGGTACGGATGTCACTGTTGCGCTGGTCAGTATACGGCCTGTTTTTTATTGGTTTGAGCCAGGTATTAAATTCCCGGAAACGCATTGAAATTCTTTGTTTTTGTATTCTGATTACCGCAAGCTTCATCAGTACCTATGGGATCTATCAAGCTTATGCCGGTGATAACCTGATTTGGTGGTTTTCAGGCCATGGCGGAAATGTCAGGGGAACCTTTATAAACCGCAACCATTTTGCCGGCTTTATGGCCATGGCATTGATGCTGGCCACAGCTTTTGCCAGTTCACTGGGCGTTAAACATTTCCGGCAAAACAATGCTGCAGCCAATGCCAGGATCAGTATGCACAAATTCCTGTCACTTGAACAAAATTACAGTAAACAGGCCCTCATAATATTCTGCGGCGTAATTATCGGGCTCGGCCTGGTTCTTTCCGCATCAAGGGGCGGAATAATTTCTGCTGGGGTGGGGCTGCTGCTGTTGGCTCTTTTGTATGTCTGCCGCAGGAACTTGAGAAAAAACGGTTTTGTTGTGTTGGTTATTTTTCTGCTCATCAGCGGGTATGGTTTGCAGGTGGGTTTGGAGCACACCATTGACCGTTTTCAGCCTGAGCAGCTGCAATCGTCCCTTGATAACAGGTTCCGTTACGCCCGGAAAACGTTGGATGTGTTTAAAGATTATAAACTGGCCGGTGTGGGTATCGGCAACTTTCAGCATGCCTATCCGCGTTACCAGTCCCCTGAGGATAAGGGGCTGTTAATAGATTATGCCCACAACGATTGGGCCCAGCTCCTGGCTGAAAGCGGGCTAACTGGTATAATCATAACACTTGCCGGCATGGGATTGTTTGTCTTCGCCATAGTGCGGCAATGGAAAGACAGAAGAGATCCGCGGGCTTTAGCTCTTGGTGCGGTGCCGCTTGCAGTATTGACAACCATGGGCGTCCATTCCTGGTTTGATTTTAATATGCATATCCCGGCAAATGTTCTGCTCCTTGCGGCTCTCCTTGCCGTGGGCCAGGCATCGCTCTCCATCAGGCTGCAACTGTTTGGTGAAACGTCCCAGATTACCTGGCGCAGGGTGAATACACGCCCAGGCAACATTGTCCTGGTATCAGCCCTGCTCCTGATTATTGCCTGGAATATGAGCTGGGCCGTGCGTCATTTTGCTGCCGAGTCTTATTGTAATACAGTACCCAACTCCACACTCATAAGGGATAAAAGTCCGGCCCCAGCAGAGATTTTAAAGGCGGTCGGCTGGGACAGGTTTAATGCGGCATACTGGTTTAAACTTGCTCAGGCAAAAAAAAGAGAGCGAACAGGACAAAATAACAGTTTGGAAGAGGTGACTGCAGCCCTGGAAAAAGCTGTGCTGCTTAACCCCTTGTCACCTGTTTATTATCTTGAACTTGGCTGGGCCTACAGCAGAAGATGGCGGGACGCAGATTTTGCCGACAAATGGCTTCCCAAAGCAGACATGGCCATGGACCTGGCAGGCCTTTATTCAGGTGCCCGGGATCCCGGGTTGCACAACGAAGTCGCCAACTACTGGCTTATGCGTTCCAAGACCCTTGCTGCTGTTTCAGATGCAAGGCATGCAGCCCTGGGGAAAATGATCCTGCACTACCGTAAGGCCCTGGACCTGGAAAGGGGCGTAAAACGTGAAAAAATGAAGGAAGATATACGTGCGACTGTCTGGAATTATTACCCTGATCCAGAGATCTGGGAAAAAATAGTTGGCAGGAGGCAGTAGCTATTAGAGGACTGAGGACTGAGTGCTGAGTGCTGAGTGCTGAGTACTGAGTGCTGAGTGCTGAGGGCTGAGTGCTGAGTACTGAGGGCTGAGGACTGAGTGCT
>JAWVYE010000169.1:0-4675 GCA_033722905.1 Desulfobulbales bacterium | reverse complement strand
TATGGAACAGCTGAAGGCCTCTATCAGGGAAATGCCTGACGTGAGGCCGGCAATGACCAGCATGAGGAAAAAAAGCACCCCGAACAGTACATTCATACCGGGGAGTAATGATATTGCCCGGGGATAGACTACAAAAGCAAGCTGGGGCCCTCCTTTAATAGCATCTTCAAAGGGGACTCCCTGGCTATGTGCCATAAATCCGACAATCCCGAACACGGCGAAACCGGCAACAAAAGAGTAGAGGCAGTTAACAAAGCAGGTAATAAATGCGTTTTTTCCTATATCTGTATTCTGGGGCAGATAGCTGGCATATGTTATCATGATGCCGAATCCAAGGGACAGGGTAAAGAATATCTGGCCGAAAGCTCCGGCCCACACCTTGCCTGCTTCACCCCGGACACCGGGATCAGAAGAAAACAGGTTGATTTTTGACCAGTCGGCATGCAGATAATTGTTAACGATTGCATCCGCAGCTCCTTCAAGAAATACACTCCATAAAACAAGGATAGTTGTCAGCAGGAACAGAAGCGGCATGAAAATGACACTCGCCTTTTCTATACCGTGCCGGATGTCCCTGTAGCAAATGAACCAGCAGAGAATCCAGACAAATAGAGTGGTAGCTGCAATGGGGATACGTATTCCCCCTATAACAGACGCTGAATCGGACAACTGCAGAAACTGGCTGAAGAAGAAACCCTGGGTGTCAGTGCCCCAGGACAGATTGAAAGAGTAAATTAAATAATTGACACACCAGCCGATCACAACGGAATAGTAAAGCATGATGCCAAACATCGCGACAACAGGCATCCACCAGCCGATCCATTCAAATTTTCTGCTCAGGCGGACAAAGCTCAAAGGTGAAGAACCTTTCTGGCGGTGTCCCAGTCCGTACTCGATGATCATGATAGGAACACCGGCTACTATAAGAGCGACAAGGTATGGCACCAGAAAGGCACCGCCGCCATGCTGATGGGCCATGTAACTGAAACGCCAGACATTGCCCAGGCCGATTGCTGAGCCAATTGCTGCAAGGAGAAAACCAATATTTGAATTCCAACTGCTTCTATGCCGGCCCATGTACCCCCCTTCTCCAAAAATAATTTTTTCCGAATAAACGTTACCGCTCAAACAGATTTAGTCAGTTGAACAGGCTGGTGCGCAGGGTGACGTAGCAGATCAAAAGTCCAGTCCCCACAGCGACCAGGCCGACTACCCTCAGCTGTGCCGGCCGCATTTCCATGAGCTGCTGCAGCCACCTTTGCATTGCCTCAGGAAATGTGAGATAGGGTAATCCTTCCAGTATGAAAATTAAACCAACCAGTGTGAACAGAAGCTTCATAAGTATGGTATGCTACCAGGAATATTAGACTATTTCAACGTTCAACACTCATTGTTTCCATAAAAAATAGCAGCGGTTACCGTAATCATGGCTGCACTATTGAGGCAAATGATTCCCGGTATTGAAATTCGATTGATACAAACGCTGCCCGCCGACATGGTGTGCCTTGCTGCCGACAGCAATGACAGTACGATACTGCCGGCAGATTTTTTTATGCTTCACGGCCCAAATATGGACAGGAGGTGAACAGTTAATTTTTGCTGATTTTTGATTGACTTTTTAGGGCCTAAAAATTAATTATATTGGCTTTTCGGATGAAACAGTTTAGGCTTTATTCTGCACGGAATTCAGCCACTCGCATTTTGCACAACAACATGAAATTATTATAAAAAAATGAATAAATCAAAATCCTCCAGGTACAGCGAAGCCGGGGTTGACATTGACAAGGGTAATGAGCTGGTCTCCAGGATAAAAGACATCGTTACCCCGACCTTTGGCAGGGGGGTGCTCACAGATATTGGCGGCTTCAGCGGGCTCTTCGCCATTGGCTCAGACCAGTTCGAAGATCCCATACTCGTATCATCCACTGACGGTGTCGGCACCAAACTGAATATAGCCAAGCTATGTAATATTCATGACACCATTGGTATTGACCTCGTAGCCATGTGCGTCAATGACATTGCTGTTGGAGGAGCCAAGCCCCTTTTTTTCCTGGATTATCTTGCTGTCGGCAGCCTTGACATTGATGTTGCCAGTGCCATTATCACCGGTATAGCCGAGGGGTGCAAAATCGCAAATTGCTCTCTCATCGGCGGTGAAACCGCTGAAATGCCCGGTCTCTACTCAGAGGGAGATTACGACTTGGCGGGATTTGTCGTGGGTATTGCCGAACGCGATAAAATCATCGACGGCTCTGACATAAAGGTGGGCGACCAAATAATCGGTTTGGCTTCTTCCGGTCTGCACAGCAACGGCTACTCTCTTGTAAGAAAAATCTGTTTTGAAGAAATGGGTTTGTCCATTGATCAGTATATGGACGAGTTTGGCTGTACCCTGGGTGAAGAACTGTTGAAGCCGACCCGCATCTACAGTGAGTCAATTCTTAACCTGATAAAAAATTTCAAGGTCAGCGGCATAGTCCACATTACGGGCGGGGGCTTTACCGATAACATCCCGAGGATACTGCCGCAGGGGAGCAGGGCTATCATCCATTATGAAAGCTGGAAGAAGCCCGCCGTTTTTGAATTCCTCAAAAGAGAGGGCAATGTTACTGCAAAGGAAATGTGCCGGACATTTAACATGGGTATCGGTATGGTCGTCATAGTTGACGAGGGCATACTGGAGGATGTCATGCAGCAGCTCACAGCTCTGGGTGAAACACCGTATCACATAGGGGAGATCACTGCCCGTCCGGATGCGCCCGGATCGTCACAGATTGAACTGGATTGTTTTTAGCCAATAAAAAGTACAAACAAAAAAAACCTCGCCAGGGTGAGATTACCTGGCGAGGTTTTTTATATGGCTCAAACCTGCAAACCGTTTGACTCGGCAAACTTCAGGTTATTCTTCACCTTTGGCTGCCTCAATGATCTTTTCCGCAATCTGGGCCGGCACTTCCTCATAATGGGAGAAACTGACCGTAAAAGAACCTCTTCCTCCGGTAAAGGAAGTTAAATCAGCAGCATACATTTGTACTTCGGCCATTGGCACCTGGGCATTTATCACCTCATTTTTCGCCTCAGAGTCCATGCCCATGACTCTGCCCCGGCGTGAATTCAAATCACCCATGACATCACCGACACAGTCCTCAGGAACCCTGATGCTTATATTCATGATGGGTTCAAGAAGGGCCGGATTTGCTTCCACTGCAGCCTTCTTGAAAGCAAGTGAACCGGCAATCTTAAAAGCAAGTTCCGATGAATCAACGGCATGGAATGATCCGTCAACCAGGCGGACCTTCACATCAACCGTGGGATATCCGGCAAGAACTCCTTTTTCCATGGCCTCTTGAATACCTTTATCAACTGCAGGGATATATGTCTTGGGAATAGCGCCACCAACTATCTCGTCAACAAATTCATAACCTCCGCCCCTGGACAACGGCTCAAGCTCAATCCAGGTGTCGGCAAACTGCCCCCGGCCACCGCTCTGCTTCTTGTGTTTGCCCTGGACACGGGCTTTGCCTTTGAGCGTTTCCTTATAAGGTATTTTCGGCGTATGCAGTTCCATCTCTACACCAAACTTGCGCTTGATTTTTTCACCGATTACCTCCAGGTGTACCTGGCCGACTCCGGAAATAAGTATCTCCTTGGTCTGGTTTTCTCTGGTAAGCTGGAGGGTCAGGTCTTCGTCAAGCATCTTGGTTATGGAACCGAACAGCTTTTCCTCATCACCCTTTTTGGCTGTTACAGCGTAGGAGATGACCGGTGAAATTGGAATTAGGGGATCATAGACTATGGGGGCATTTTCAGCGCAAAGCGTATCCCCGGTAACAGTCTCTTTCAGCTTGGCAACGGCAGCTATCATTCCCGGGCCAACCGACTCAACCGGTTTCTGCCCCTTGCCCTCAAGAATAAAAATCTGGCCGAACCGTTCACTGGTATCCTTGGATGAATTATAAAAACTGTCTCCCGACAAAGTGCCGGAGAAGACCCTGAATATGGTCAACCTTCCTGCAAAAGGATCAGCCATGGTTTTAAATACCTGGGCGGAAAACGGCGCATCCGGCTTTGGCTCCCTCTCAACAACATCCTTACTTTTCGGATCTGTACCAACATGTGATGCGCAATCAACCGGGGCGGGAAGTAAATCATTTATCATGTCGAGCAGAAGATCAACACCTTGATTCCTGAAAGCGGCCGTAACACTCACAGGGCTGATCTCTCCGGATCTCACCCCTGACTTCAGTCCTTCAACAAGGTCTTCATCGGTCAGCTCACCTTCTTCCAGGAACTTTTCGATAAGATCATCATCGGTTTCCGCAACCTGCTCCATCAGGCTTTCCCGGTAGACAGCAATTTCATCTGCCATATCATCCGGGATCTCCGATTCCTTGGCCTTGCCCTTGTCGTCGAACATATAAGCTTTCTGGTTTATGATATTGACAACACCTTTGAAATTTTCTTCGGAGCCTATCGGGACAAAGGTTATTGCAGGCTTGAAGGGAAGGTTCGCCTTAATTCCCTCAATAACCCCTGCAAAATTGGCGCGTTCACGATCCATGCGGGTAATGCACAGTATTGTGGGAATCTTCCGCTCTTCAATAAAATCAGTGAATTTCGCTGTCTGGTTTTTGACACCCGTAGCCGCCCCTATGCAGAACAGGACGCTATCGGT
>JAWVYE010000168.1:0-4683 GCA_033722905.1 Desulfobulbales bacterium | reverse complement strand
GCTGCCCGCAGGATTTCAGCCAGATGCTCACGGGCCCCTGCCCGTTCTATCTTGGCTATGATAAACGGGGTATGTCCCAATTCTTCTGCCGCACTGCGCACTGCTTCGATATCCGCTGCGGTTTCGACAAAGGATTGACTGACCGCATCCACCCTGTTTTCCAAGGCAAACTCAAGGCATTTATGATCGTGCTCGGTGAACGCGCTGATGCCAAGATCTATTCCCGGAAGGTTTATCCCGTTCCGTGAACGGAGCTCGCCCCCCACCTTGCAGGTGCAGAACACGTCTCCACCGGCTATGCGCTCAACTTCCAGTTGGATGATGCCGTCATTAAGAAACAGGGTGTCACCGGGTTTGACAACCTGGGGCAGAGAGTCGAAGTTGGTCGAGACCCGCTCCGCATTGCCGATAATATCGTCGGATGTCAGGGTGAAATGATCACCTGGGCTGAGTTCGACGGATTCTTCCTCCAGTTGCCCGATACGTATCTTCGGACCGGGCAGGTCCGCCAGAATTGCCACGTGCCGGCCGGTTTTCTTCTCCAGGAGCCTGATCCTGTCAATAACTGCCTTGTGACCCGGAAAATCTCCGTGGGAAAAATTGAGCCGCGCCACATTCATACCCGCAATAATCATTTTCTCCAGGATTTCCGGAGAATCGGATGCAGGCCCGATTGTACAAACGATTTTGGTCTTGCTGGCCGGTAGTGTCATGAGAATCCCCTGGGTAACTCGACTTTTTACGTGCCGCCTCTTTGAATATTGCGGTCGTCAACCTGAACATGCCTGTATCGCACCATACTAACTTTTTTTATACATGATGTCAGGCATGTCAAATAAAATGATCAGGCCATGCAAATCATTGACTAAAGAACAACCTGGAACCGTTTAAAACTTCTTTCTTTAGATTTTTCTCCTGGCCCCGGCAATCATCCCCTGGCAATCAACCGGCAAAATACCCCCAATGCTCCCTGTCTGCTTATGAAGACCGACCGCGATAAATCGCTCTATATTTTTTTGTAAACTTTTTATTGCCCGGGGACGACATAAATATCAAAGGACAACGCCCGGGATATCCTGCATTTTATCGAAGCAATAATAATTTTAATAATCAATAAGCAATGAGGTGAAGTATGAAACGGACAATTCTTTTGACAGCTGTACTTGCAATCGGCATTACAATTTCGATGATTATGACAGCCCAGGCCGAGGCCTTCAGGGGCGGCAAACGGGGGCACGGGCCCCATGCTGCCGGGTTAGGCGGTATGCGAGCATTAATGGAGCTGGACCTCTCCCAGGGCCAGAAACAAACCATTTATGACATCCTGCAGAAATATGAGGACGAACAGTTGGCGGCCAGGGCCGTTCTCAAGGCCCACAAACAAGAGCTTTTTGATATGACCGCGGCTGGCGCATTCAATGAGGACAAATTCCGCCAGGCCTTCCAGGAGTCGGTCCCTGCCATGGAGGACGCCTTTGTCTTGCGGGCCAGGGTCAAGTCTGAAATAATGGCTGTTCTCTCTGAAGATCAGCTTGAAGAATTGCAGGAGAGAAGAGCCGAACATGCAGCCAGAAAGCAGGGCCGCGATCATGAGTTCAGACGCGCCATGCTTGAAACATGGTTAACCATGGACAATGAATAGGATAAAAAAATTCAGCCACGGCCCGGGGTTTTACGGTAAATTCCGGGCCGTTTTCATAACATAGCAAAGTTTTTCCCAGGTTCTTCCATAACTTCTTCCGTATCATGCTCTGAGCAGGCTAATTGGGCCAGTGCCGGAAAAAATCTGCCGCAGTTTTTTCACCATCTGCTGCCAGGCCGATGGGAATATAGCGACTATCCGAGTTGGGTTCGCAGCACATACGATATGTTGACCTGTAACTTTCGGCTGTACTAACTTTCTTTAAAAGGCAAAGTGAGGGTTACCAGGGTGCCCTTTCCCACTTCACTTTCTATATCAACCCTGCCGCCCAAGGACTCCATTATCTTCCTGGTAATTGAAAGACCAAGCCCGGTGCCCTGTTCGGCAACCTTGGAGGTATAAAACGGTTCAAAAATCTCCCCCAGCTTATCTTCGGATATACCAACACCGGTATCCTGAATTTTAATTAACACTCTGGCATTTTCCGGCCCATCTAACTTTTGCGAGGCAACAGTCAAGGTGCCGCCATCGGGCATTGCGTCGATGGCATTGAGAAAAATATTCTCCAGAACCTCAATGATCATATCCTTATCAAAAAGAAACTCAGGCAGGTCTTCAAGAGATTTGTCAACAACAATGAATTTCTCCTTGAAAAGATCCTCGTTTATCTGCAAGGCGTGTTCTATAACTGCATCAAGGTCATTTTCAATATTATTGGGCGCCGGCTCACGGGAAAAACTCAGGATATTTTTCAGGATCTTTTCAAGACGGGTGGTCTCGGCAATAATAATTTTTGCATATTTCTTTTCTTTCGAATCTGCCGAAATCGTTTTATCAAGCCTTCTGGCAAACCCTCCGACCGAAGTCAGGGGATTGCGTATTTCATGGGCAATATTTGCCGTGAACCTGCCGAGCGCCGCCAGTTTTTCCGCCTGCGCCAATTGCCGCTGCAGTTCTTTTTTTTCCTCTTCGGCCCGATTCCGCTCAATAATCGTTGCCAGGGTGCTTGCCACGGAAGTCAGGAGACTCTCCTCGCGGTCGCTGCGCTTGTGCCCTTCCTTGATGTAAACGTTGAGGAGCCCGTAAACATTCTTACCGGAAACAATGGGGACGCAATAATGCCCGTGCGGAAATACGCCCCCGTCATGTATTTCATGAATACCATCCATGTTCTCAGCATAGACAAGTTTTGACGTTGCCGCGGCCTTGCCGCAAAGGCATTGGCCAAGGGGTATTTCAGCACACGGCCCGGTTTCGGTCTCAGTGAAACCATGCTGTGCCTTCAAGGTAAGGACATCGGCTTCTATGTCCTTTAAAAAAATGGCGCCTTTGGAGTGCAGTGAAAGATGCGGTACGTTTAATATCAGGTCGAGTATGCGGTCAAACTGCTCCTCAAGGGGCTTGGGCTCCAATGAGATCTTCAGCATCGAGTTTGTCACTTTCTGAATATAATAGTTCAGCTCAATCTGCAGCTCAGCCTTTTTGCGCTCGGTAATATCGCGGACGTCTGCCATGACCAGGAGGCCTTCGTCGGTCTGCACCGGACTCAAACGGACATCCGCCGGGAACTCGGTGCCATCTCTTTTCTTGGCAAATATCCCGAGATGCGAGCTGCCCATCGGGTGGCCATGCGGTTTCTCAAAAAAGTTTCTGACATTATTACTGTGTTCTCTCCTGAGCCTGTCCTGCAGGAGCATATCAAGTTTCTTGCCGACAACTTCCTCCTGCCTATAGCCGAAAATCTTCTCAAACTGGGCGTTGACAAGAACGATTTCGTTATTTTCATTAACAAAAAGCATGGCATCAGGATTTGAGTCGAGAATTTTTTCGTATTTCGCCCGGGCCTTTTCAAACTCATTCTGGCAAAGATTGAGCTCCTGCAGCAGTTTTTTTGTAGCCTCCCGTTCCTTGCGAAGCTCGGCCTTCATTGTATCTATCTTCTTCATGGTCTCTTCCTCATCAGCATATGAAGCTGCTTCGGTTCATAGAGGGCTTCGTCATCAACATGGGGTTTTGCTCCGGCCCCTGTCCTGACCTTTCTGATTAAAAAAAGCAGGGCATCATTTTTTTCAACTTCCGGTTGCTTTGGGGACAGCACGGGATCGTAATCATATTGCCCCGGGGCGAAAAAAATTTACCACCGTATTGCAGTCTCTGTAAAAGAATTGGTAAATCTGCATGTCAGTGTTACAAAGTAATTTTGCATGTTGTGGCAGTTGTCGCCAGTAGTACGTCGGCAGACTTTTATTATATATCTATTAATTTATACCAAAAATTCAAAACTCAAAATTATCTTTTTCTGTTATCCTCGATTAAACCTGTCCGGCAACATCTTGTTTGAATCAATACCTGACGGGAAAGGTTACTGCGGCAAGTCCATAGAGTAACAGAGCCGTGATGACGACTGCGCTAAAGCCGAAATGGACAGCCACAAGGGTGGCAAGGACGGCTGCGACTACCGAGGCGCAGCCGTTTACAGCCCAGGCCCAGGGTATCAGACCTGGTGCTTCACTGCCAATAACGGTCAATGCCAGGGGGAATGGCATTCCCATACAAAATGCCAGTGGTCCGAGCAGCACTATGGTGCAGCCAACCTTCAGTGCAGCCGGCAGCCAGTTTAATGTTCTGAACAGGAAATCCGCACCGCTCAGAATTGCTATTCCCAATACCAGTATCAAAATAACAGGCCATACTATGCGGACATTTTTTGCCTGGCCATATTGGCTGCCAAGGCCCGCAAAAATGAGAAAGACCGCCAGGACGACTGCTGCAGAGTAGAGTGGGTGCCCCAGGAAAAGGATAAACTTCTGCATAAAGGCGATTTCAAGGAAGAGAAAACCAAGGCCGATGGCAAAAAAATACAGGGCAATCCTGGGGCGACTCCAGGTTGCGGCAGGGATTTGCGTGCCGTTTCTGGCGACAACAGGCAAGAGTATAAGGATCAGGCTGGCAGCTAGTGCCTGCAACAGGGTGAGTACGAGGATCAGGTATCCGGACTCCAGAAGTATCATACCGCCCTGCCCTCTTAATTTCAGTATTTC
>JAWVYE010000167.1:0-4691 GCA_033722905.1 Desulfobulbales bacterium | reverse complement strand
TTGCCAAGTCTGTCACTACACTGGTGCTGGACGGTAAATGCCAGTGCGGTATTCTTATTTGCGGCACCGGTATCGGTATGTCAATGGTTGCAAACCGCATACCTGGAATAAGGGCTGCACTTTGCCATGAAATGTTTTCCGCCAAAATGAGCCGGGAACATAATGATGCCAATATTCTCTGTCTCGGGGCAAGAGTTATCGGTCCGGGGCTGGCAGCGGCAATTGTTCAGACCTGGATGCAATCAGAGTTTGCCGGCGGCAGGCACCAGCGCCGGATTGATATGTTTTAAAATTACTATCCACAATTTTTAAATATCCTGAATCCATAGAACAATGTCAACTTTGAAAAACTTTGATCCGGAAGTCCACAGCGCCATAAAGCATGAGTTGGAACGCCAACGCTACTATCTTGAACTGATCGCTTCGGAAAATATAGTCAGTAAAGCGGTACTTGAGGCCCAGGGTTCAATTTTTACCAATAAGTATGCCGAAGGCTATCCCAGCAAACGGTATTATGGCGGCTGTGATTATGCTGACACCGTGGAAAATCTTGCAATCGAACGGGCCAGGGAACTGTTTGGGGCCGAATATGCCAATGTCCAGCCGCATTCCGGCAGTCAGGCAAATATGGCTGTTTACTTTGCGGCCTTGAATGCCGGTGACAAGGTTTTGGGCATGGATCTGGCCCATGGCGGGCACCTTACCCATGGCAGCCCGGTTAATTTTTCAGGCCAGCTGTATAACTTTATCTCATATGGAGTTGATAAAGAAACAGGCATGATAGACATGGCCACAGTGGAGCGTATCGCCCATGAACACAGGCCAAAGATGATTGTGGCAGGAGCCAGCGCCTATCCACGGCTTATTGACTTTGAGGCCTTCAGAACAATAGCCGACCAGGTCGACGCCCTGTTTATGGTGGATATGGCCCATATTGCCGGTCTGGTGGCGGCGGGGGTTCATCCCTCTCCTGTGCCCTATGCGGATTATGTTACAACCACGACCCATAAAACCATGCGAGGTCCCAGGGGTGGGCTTATCCTTGCCAAGGAGGAATACGGTAAAAGTTTGAACTCAAAAATTTTTCCCGGCATCCAGGGCGGACCATTGATGCATGTTATAGCCGCCAAAGCCGTGAGTTTCAAGGAGGCGATGTCCCGGGAGTTTACGGCCTACCAACAGCAGGTGGTGGCAAATTCCAAAACTCTTGCCCGGGCCCTGGCACAATTTGACTTCAAGCTGGTATCGGGCGGCTCCGACAATCATCTGCAACTGGTGGATTTGACCAACAAGGGCATCACCGGCAAAGAGGCTGAAGAGATCTTGGAATCGGCTGGCTTGACAGTGAACAAGAATGCCATTCCATTTGATACGCAAAGCCGTTTTGTCACCGGCGGCATCAGGATAGGCACACCCGCAGTAACAAGTCGCGGTTTAAAAGAAGCGGAGATGATGCAGATCGCCGAGTGGATTAACACGGTAGTATCAAATTATAAGGATAATAAGGTAATAGACAGGATCCGTTCCGAGGTGAGAGCACTTTGTGAAAGGTTTCCGATCTATCCGGATCTTTACGCGGATGAATAATCAGCATCTTATTGCACAGGCCCTGATATGGCTGTTGCCAGTGGACGCACCGTGTGAGGGCAGCGAAAAATAAATTTATGAAAATATAATGAAAAAAGTAACTCGCCCTTCCTGGGAAGAATACTTTATGGGCATTACAGAACTGGTTGCCCAGCGCTCCACCTGCCTGCGACGTCATGTCGGCGCCATCCTTGTCAGGGATAAACGTATAATAACCACCGGATACAACGGGGCCCCCGCCAGGATAAACCATTGTCTCGATGTGGGATGCCTCCGTGAACAGATGGGTATCCCTTCCGGTGAACGCCATGAGTTATGCCGCGGCCTGCATGCTGAACAAAATGCCATTATTCAGGCGGCCATCCACGGTGTCACCATCCAGGAGGCAACACTTTACTGTACCAATATGCCGTGCTCAATCTGCACTAAAATGCTGATAAATGCCGGGATCGTAGAGATATATTTCAAAGAGGGCTACTCAGACCCCCTTGCCTCTGATATGCTTGCTGAAGCCGGTATTACCCCGAAAAAAATTGGTTGAACCGATACAGCATGTTATGCTGAACACTGATACATTAGTAAAAAGACTCTTGTTCTCCAGGGGGTGCTGAAGTTATCTGTTATTAAAGGCATACATGGTATTTATTGACCGGGCGGGCATAAATATCCCTGCTGGCACAATGCCATAGCAACGTTTATACTCTAAAGCTGCAAGAGGATTACTGGTGTCAGAGTTGCCTTAGATATTTGCTGCGCAGGCAATCAGAGCAAGATCATACCGGGGAAGAACAGAATGAAATGTCCATATTGCGGTCATCCTGATAACAAGGTTGTCGATTCCAGGCTGAACAAAGAAAATACCATTATCCGCCGCCGCCGTTCCTGTGAGTCTTGTGGGCAGCGTTTTACCACCTATGAACGTTTGGAAGTCATGATGCCCATGCTGATCAAGAAGGACGGGCGCCGCGAGGCCTATGATCGATACAAGGTTGTGGCAGGACTGAAAAAAGCCTGTGAGAAAAGGCCGGTAAGCATCGCGGATATAGATAAATTTGTCGACTCGCTGGAGCGGGAACTCCAGGATATTGGAGAGCGCGAGGTGCCGACACAGTGGATCGGAGAAAAAATGATGGAGGGGCTCGCCAAACTTGATGAAGTTGCGTATGTAAGATTTGCATCCGTGTATCGGCAATTCAAGGACATTAATGAGTTCATGGATGAATTGAAAGGCTTGCTGAATACCAGGAATGAAAAGAGTGGTTGACCTTGACCGCAGTTATATGGGGTTGGCCTTAAAGGAGGCAAAAAAAGGAATTGGCAGGACCTCACCCAATCCCTGTGTCGGGGCGGTTGTGGTTAAGAACGGCTTGGTAGTGGGTAAAGGGTACCATAGGAAGGCAGGTTCACCCCATGCTGAAATCCATGCCCTGCAGGCTGCCGGCAGGAAAGCGAAAGGTGCAACCCTCTATGTAACGTTGGAACCCTGTAACCATACGGGCCGGACTCCTCCCTGCAGTGAAGCGGTTTTGCGGGCCGGCATTGCCAGGGCTGTAATCGGCATGAAGGATCCCAACCCTGCAGTTAAAGGTGGCGGGGCGCATTTTCTTTCATCCCATGGCGTTACAGTGTCTTCAGGAGTTATGGAAAAGGAATGCCGTGAGATCAACCTGCCCTTTATCAAGCATTCTCTTACCGGCCTTCCCTGGGTGATAATGAAGGCCGGCATGAGTATTGACGGCAGGATTGCAGCTCTGCCCGGACAGTCAACCAGGATAACCGGCAGAGAGGCGTTTCGCCGTGTCCATACCCTGCGAAATCAGATTGATGCAATACTGGTCGGGATCGGCACAGCTTTAACAGATGACCCTTCTCTGAATTGCCGGTCGCATGGATCAAGGTCAAAGCATGACCCCTTGCGGGTTGTTCTGGATGCTGAGTTGCGTTTGCCTCCGACAGCTAAAATGTTACAGCAGGACTCATCTGCCTTTACATGGATTTTCTGTGCCAGGGGTGCTGATAAAAAAAGACGCAGCAGACTTGAAGGTGCCGGGGCAATTGTCAGAACAGTACCGCGCGTTTCATCCGGGAATGGTGCGCTTCTTGACCTGAAAGCAGTGCTGGCTGAACTGGGCAAGGAAGGGATTGCCAGTCTTCTGGTAGAAGGTGGCAGTAGAGTGCATGGATCATTTTTAGCCGCGGGCCTGGTGGATCAGCTTTTACTGTTTATAGCACCTGTAATTATTGGCGCCCAGGGCGTGCCATTGGCAACTTTTCCCGGCAATATCAACAAGAGATGCTTAGACCAGAAGTTTGAAATAATAAAAACCCGCCGCTACGGGGATGATATTCTCCTGGAAGGCCGGTTTTGTAATACTAATAAAAAGTGATTTATCTATGACTGAGCAAGACACAACCCCGGCGTTGAATTTTATAGCAGCAATTATTTCAGCGGATATAAAGGCCCAAAAACATGAGGGCCGGGTTATGACCCGTTTTCCCCCTGAGCCAAACGGATATCTGCATATTGGGCATGCCAAGTCCATCTGCCTTAATTTCGGCTTGGCAGCAGATTATAACGGCGTCTGCAACCTGCGTTTTGATGACACCAACCCCATAAAAGAAGAACAGGAATACATTGATTCAATCCTTGAGGATGTGCGCTGGCTCGGTTTTGACTGGCAAGACAGGCTTTACTATGCTTCGGATTATTTTGAAAAATTTTATGAATTTGCCCTGTTTCTTATCAGTAAAGGCAAAGCATATGTTGACAGCTTAAGCGCTGATGAAATCAGGGAATACAGGGGTACTTTGACACAACCGGGTAAGGAAAGTCCCTACCGCAACAGAAGTGTTGCAGAAAATCTTGATCTCTTTAAGCGCATGAGAGCTGGTGAGTTTTCTGATGGCAGCCATGTGCTGCGGGCTAAGATTGACATGGCATCGGGCAACCTCAATATGCGGGACCCGGTCATGTACCGTATCCTGCATGCCAGCCATCATAGAACAGGCGATGCCTGGTGTATTTATCCGATGTATGACTTTGCCCATGGCCAATCCGATTCCATCGAGGGAGTCACCCACTCAATCTGCACCCTGGAATTTGA
>JAWVYE010000166.1:0-4707 GCA_033722905.1 Desulfobulbales bacterium | reverse complement strand
CTGCATGAAAAGGCTGATTACAGTCAGTTTCAGCAGGGCAAAAAGGTGCTCGAGCAGTATATTAACGAACATCCAGACACTTCTGACAATTTCAAGGGCTTGAAATTTCTGGTTGACCGGATTGAAGAGGAAATCATAACCAAATGGAGCGCCTGGAAATCACTGCGGGAAGAAAGAAACGAACTCAAAACAGAAGTTGGCACTTTACAGAAACAGATTGCTGCTGATAAACTTTTCATCGGGGAATTGCAGGAACAGATTGAACAGCTAAAGAATATTGAAAATATCATAGAGAGCAGGGAGACTGAGCAGAAATGACTAAAAAAGGCAAAGTACTCCTTGTTGACGATGAGGCTGATTTGCTCAGTCTGTGGAAGTTACGCCTGGAAAAGAACGGGTATGAGGTAACCACTGCACTGAGTGGTGAAGAGGCCCTGGCTAAATTATCAGTGGTCAACCCGGATGTCGTCCTAACCGATCT
This sequence comes from Desulfobulbales bacterium, assembly GCA_033722905.1. Lineage (GTDB taxonomy): Bacteria > Desulfobacterota > Desulfobulbia > Desulfobulbales > BM004 > BM004. The sequence continues at coordinate 4,226 of JAWVYE010000166.1, read as the reverse complement.
GCGCATGCAGGGGATTGACGGCATGGCACTTTTTGAGGCTATCCGCAAGCAAAATAAGGCAATACCTGTCATTATAATTACAGCCCATGGCTCGATTCCGGACGCAGTTGCGGCAACCAAAAAAGGTGTTTTCAGCTTTCTGACCAAACCTATAGACGGCAAGGATCTCATTCTCGAAACAGAGAAGGCATTAAGTTTTGCAACGGGCTCTGCTTTACAGGCGGATGCCAGCAATAAATGGCGCCGTCATATTATTTCCAAGAGTGCTTCCATGGAGGAACTGCTTTCCAGGGCATGGCTGGTGGCTGATACGGATTCGACAGTGCTTATCAGAGGCGAAAGTGGCACAGGAAAAGACCTTCTGGCTGTTGCCCTGCATAGAGCCAGCAGCCGCAAAAATGAGCCCTTTGTGCCGGTCAACTGCGCTGCTATTCCAGAAGCATTGCTAGAGTCGGAACTGTTCGGTCATGCCAAGGGGTCTTTTACCGGTGCCTCGAAAAGCCATCTGGGGCTTTTCCAGGCCGCCCACAAAGGAACACTCTTTCTCGATGAAATTGGCGATATTCCACTCCATCTCCAGGTTAAGCTTCTCAGGGTCCTGGAGGAAAAGCAGATCAGGCCGGTTGGCAGTACAACGCCTGTGCCGGTGGATGTGCGGATTATCTCGGCAACGCATAAAAACCTTGAAGAAGCAATAGAAAATAATGAGTTCAGGGAGGATCTTTTCTACCGGCTGAATGTTGTAAGCCTCGAACTCCCCCCCTTACATGAACGCAAAGAGGATATTCCGCTTCTGGCAGAATATTTCATTCAAATTCTGTCAGATGATAACAAAAAGCCTGTAAAGAGAATAACGCCTGAAGCTATGAGAATCCTGGTGGATGCGGCATGGCCGGGAAATGTCAGGCAATTGTACAATGTGGTGGAAAATGCATTTGCCCTGGCCACATCACCCTTCATAACAGAGGACCATTTACATGACGCAATTAAGCGACACCAGAAAAAAATCATGCCCCTGTCCGAAGCACGGCGCCAGTTCGAACAGCAATATCTTATCAAGCTCCTGCAGACAACCCAGGGCAACGTATCACAGGCCGCACGTATTGCCGACCGCAATCGAACAGACTTTTATAAATTGCTGAACCGTCACCACATCGTGCCGGCTCTTTTCAAACCATAAAAATACTCATTATTCCAAATAGTTAACATCTGTCTCTAAAAGGAGACATGTGGGTTGATTTGTCTGCCCCTGGAAAAAACACAAGGCAAAAAGGCAAAAATTATTACAGGTGATTCAGTATCAGTTTACTGCAGCAGATGAATTGAATGCAATTCCTGGTTAGTATCTCAGGCCATACTCCATGGTGCCGTCTTCTTTCACCCTGGACCAGACAAGCTGCGCATCATACTGGACCAGCCTGTCATCCTCTTTAATCTGGATACGGATTTTAACCGGCTGGTCTGTAACAATCCGGATGCCGTTTTCTGATATATCCACTGTCTTGGCCATATATATATCATCCTCTGTGTGAAACGTAACCTCAGTTTCAAGCAAACGTCGATCCGATGTCCTCTTATCTTTATATTCCTTGTCTGCCATACGATGTTCCTTAGTTTTGTTTGCCGGGTAATGATTGACTTGTGCCACTAAATTAGCGTAACGGAGAAAAAGTGTAAAGTACATTGAACAAATAAAAACCCCTCCCGGACTCATGGAGGGGTTTTGCATCTGATTATAGAGTAACAAAAATCAGCTTACTGTATCTTCTATCACCTTTTTTATATCGCTCTTCAAGGTCTCAGATGCAGTGACTACTACCTGCTTGTCACTAATTGTCATTGAATAGCGGGGGTCACTCTGGTGATCGATATAAACCTGCTTCAGGCGGTCGCTTAATTTTTCAAGGCTTATCATGGAAAGCCCTTTTTCTTCCACCAGACTTTTGAAATTCACCACCTTGCCGTCTTTCCCAACCCACGCAACACCAAATTTTTTTGGAGGTTTGCCTATGAAGAAAAAGGCTGTCTCATTACCCGGAACCACTTCAATGGGATCTTTAATTTCTGAGACGAGTTTTTCAACAGGCGCCCGCATGGCATCCAACTTTTGCGCAGCAGGATCATCCTTGTTCAAGGGAGGGAAATCTTTCGATGAGCCCAACAGCTTGTCCATAAAACCCATAAACTCCTCCTTTTTGTGGCGGTGAGTCATGTGTTATGAACACATACTTTTACTTCAATTTAATCGATCAGGTTTTTGCCATGACTCATCCCTTGGAAGTATCCCAACCGAAATAAATTTATAGTCTTTAACTACCACCATAACCGGATATTGTCAAGAACAAGATACAACTGTCGGTCAGGAAAATTGCGGCTGCAGGCGCCAAACTGGAGGACATTCACCCCGATCACTGGATAGAGAAATTAATGAAAACGTATATTGTCGGGCAGGGTATATCAGCAGCTAGCCATTTTTCCGGAGCCGGGCAATTTCCGCTTCCAGACTTTTAAGCTTCTGGTCATATTCCTTAATTTTTGCATCACAGGATTTCATGCGGTTGGTAAAGGCCATCAGAACCATTTTGAACCAAGTCGGTATGTCGGATAATTCCTGTTTGACTTTTTCGTAGCTTAAAATAAATATTTCCACATCTGATCTGGCCGAGACTGTTGCGGTTCTCGGACTGCCGTTCAAAAAAGATATCTCGCCAAGAATTTCCGGTGCCGCAATCTCACTGACCACTATATTATTGTCTCCGCCTTTTACTGACACTTCCAGGAGCCCATTAGAGAGAATATACAGGTCTCTGTTCTCTTCACCTTCCTGGATTATTATCTCACCGGCTTTGTATTTCTTACTCTCTTTAAACAGGCTTAATAGGTTTGTTGCCATATTTACTCCTTGTTGTAGATAACTATCCCGTTAACTCAAAAAACGGGAGCTGTGCCCGGCTGTAAATATATCATTAAAAAACTGATACTGCAGGACAAAATTCAATAAGCGCTTTTTTTGCCTCCTGTCCGATAGGCAGTCAGCAATTTCTTTATCCGGGGGCCACAGCGCTTGCCTTTGCACTCGCCGCTGCCTGATCCGACAGACCTGTTAATTTCCTGAAGCGAAGCGGCGCCATTCTTGATTGCCCCAACAATCTGCTTTCTGGGTATTGCATTACAGATGCAGATTTTCTCATTCTGCAGCAGCCATTGTTTTTTCAGTTCTTCTGAATCCATATTGTGAATGTTTTACTTTTTTGCCCGGTTTCTCATCAATTAATCAGCACTGAGGCAGGTTATGAATATTAAAAGCAGATAGGCTGCAAGAAACCAGAACAAAAGGATGCCAATGGCTGTTACACCCCAATGCAAGGTAAACGGTATCACAGTTTCCAGTAATGTATTGGGCCAGGAAAAAAAAGCATTGATTTGCTGTATCAAATTTGCCAGGGCAATGTTCTGAGGTGTCAGAAATACAAACGAAATAAGCAGAAAAAGAATTACCAGCAAGGAAAAGAAAAATGAAACCTTCAGCAGGTGCGGCCGGTAAAATCGGGACAACTTAGGCAATGTCTTTTCAGCGTTTGCCATTCATAAAGTCCTCTGCCTCATCAATATCATACCGGCAGCCGATAATCATCGGTACCCGCTGGTGCAGCTCTTCCGGCTCAATTTCCATTATTTCCCGGCCGTCACCGGTAATAGCCCTGCCACCTGCCTGTTCAATTACAAAGGCAAGGGGGGCGGCCTCATAAAGCAGGCGCAGTTTACCGCTGGGCTTGGCCGGGTCCTTATTGTCCCTGGGGTAGAGAAATATTCCCCCGGAGATGAGGTTGCGATGAAAATCTGCCACCAGTGAACCTATGTACCGTGAACTGTAGGGCCTGCTGCTCGCCTTATCCTGCTCTTTGAGATAATCAACATAGCGCCGCATGTTTTTATCCCAGTAACTGTAATTGCCTTCGTTTACGCTGAAATACTTGCTCTTCACCGGTATTTTAATATCCGGGTGGGAAAGATAGAACTCGCCCACACTGGGGTCAAGCGTAAACCCGTGCACCCCCTCCCCTGTCGTAAATACAAGCATGGTGCTGGAACCGTAAATTATATAGCCGGCAGCCACCTGGTCTTTACCCTTTTGCAAAATATCCTCTGCAAAGCCCGGCCCCGGCGGACTATTCAACCACCTCTCCCCTGAATCAGTCCGGCTCCGGCCGGAAGAATTTTCTTCT
>JAWVYE010000165.1:0-4718 GCA_033722905.1 Desulfobulbales bacterium | reverse complement strand
GTGGTCTGGCTGCGGACCAGCAGTTCAAAACATACCGCTTCCGGCTCAAGTTCAACGGCAAAAAAGAAAGGCCCGCAGTCGCCATGTTCCCTTTGCTCAGCGCTGAGCAAATCCCGGGGAACCTCAATCCAGAAAATTCCTGCCATTGGTCCGGACGTCAGTGTCCTTTTCAGGTAGCTCTCAATGTTTGCCCTTTCTTCCCTGCTGAGTTCATCTATCCTGTATTGCCGCACAGCCTCCTCTCCTTTACAGATATTCCGCGGCAATGCCCGCAAGGGTGCTCCGCTCACTTTTCATCAGCGTCACATGGCCATGCACCTCCTGGACCTTGAGGCGCTCGACAGTATATGCCAGACCGTTGCTCCTCGAGTCCAGGTAGGGGTTATCTATCTGGTAAGGGTCGCCTGTAAGAACTATTTTTGTGCCCTCGCCGGCCCGGCTGATAATGGTTTTTACCTCATGGGGAGTAAGGTTCTGGGCTTCGTCTACCACTATGTACTGCCTGGGAATTGAACGACCCCGGATATAGCTGAGCGCTTCCAGTTCAACCGTGTTTTCATTAAGCAGTTTTTCCACCTTGTCCCGCACCGACCGGCCGTTATCGTTGTTCTGCTTGGAGCCTCCCATCAGGTACGTCAGATTGTCAAAGATTGGCTGCATCCACAGGGTCAGTTTTTCGTCCTTGGTCCCCGGCATATAGCCAAGGTCCTTTCCCAGAGGAATAATCGGCCGTGACACCAGAAGCCGCTCATACTGCTTCTGGTGCATGACCATTTCCAGGCCGGCAGCCAGGGCCAGCAGCGTTTTTCCGGTGCCGGCCTGGCCCACCAGGGTCACAAGTTCAATGGTGGGATCGAGCAGCAGCTCCAAGGCCATACGCTGTTCCTTGCTGCGGGACTTGGTATTCCAGGCCGAGTCGAAATTTGAATTCAGGTGCCCCAGTGTCTTTTTGTCAAGGGCTCTGCCTATACCTGTATGCTTCTCCCTGCCTTCATCAATCAGCAGCACAAATTCATTGGGAAAGAAATCATACCCTTCAAGGACGTAGAGGTCCTGCCGGAAAAATTCATCGACAATGGTATGTGCCACCCTGATCTCCCGGTAGCCGCAGAACAGCTCATCAAAATTCACCGTCTGCTTTTCAAAATCCATCACCTCAATACCCAGTGCATCTGCCTTCAGCCTGGCATTTATATCCTTTGAGACAAAGATGACCTTCTCGCCGTTTGCCTGAAAAAAATTGGCCACGGAGAGGATCCTGTTATCAAGGATTGCCATATCCATCCCCTCTATTGCCGCCTCATCCCGTTCAATGAAAATTTTCAACAGGCCGTCGTTTTCCATGGTCACGCCGTCACCAAGATGGCCTTTGGTGCGCAACTTATCCAGTCTCCGGATTACCTGCCTGGCGTTTCTTGCCAGCTCATCGTTACGGGATTTGAATTTATCCAGCTCTTCGATAACCGTCATCGGCAGAATGACCACATTATCGGCAAATGATGTAATGGCATCGGCGTTATGCAGCAGCACATTGGTGTCGAGGACAAAGTGTTTTTTCATGGTGTTTTTTTAAATAAATTATTTTTTCACAGGTCAAGGAACGTTTTATCGCGGTTGAGTATGGTGCACCCTTTCTCCTCTACAACAACCATATTTTCCAGGCGCACACCGCCCCAGCCGGGAAGATAGATGCCCGGCTCCACAGTTACAACCATTCCGGCCCTGAGTTTGCTGCGCCGGGCTCTCCCCAGTGACGGCGCCTCGTGCACGGCAAGACCTACACCATGTCCAAGTCCGTGCCCGAAATACCTGCCATACCCGGCCCCGGCGATTATCTCCCTGGCCGCCCTGTCTGCTTTTCCGGCCGCAATTCCCGCCTTTATGGTCTTGAGGGCAGCCTTCTGGGCCTGGCGCACCAAACGGAAAATTTTCACCGTCTGCCTGTCAGGCTTACCAAGGACAACGGTCCGGGTCATATCCGAACAATAGCCGTCAAGCTTCAACCCCATGTCAATTATTACGGGCTCTCCTTTTTTAATGATCCTGGCCGACGGAACCGCATGCGGCATGGCGCCGTTCGGGCCGGCGGCAACAATAGTGGGAAAGGCCGGCGCTTCGGCACCCCGGCGCATCATGGCTGCCTCTATTTCCAGGGCTACCTCCCTTTCCGTTTTTCCGGCTCGCAGGTTGGCAGACACCTCTTGAAACACCGACTCATTCAAAAGCACCGCCTGCCGGATCTTCTCTATTTCAGGTTGGGACTTTCTGGTGCGCAGCTTTTCAATAATGTTGCTTGTCGGCAGTATTGCAACGCCGTTCTTTTGCCCCAGTTCCATAAGCTTTACTGCAGTACCATGCAGCAAATAATGACTTTCAAAGGCCAGCTTTTTTATGCCGAGCCTGCCCAGCTCCTTTGGCAGCGCTGCCAGTAAACCACGCCGCAGAAGCACTGTTGCAAAACCGGCTGCCTCTTTTTCAGCCTGGAGTTGATAGCGTGAATCGGTAAATAATAAAGGAGTTCCCCGTCTCGGAATAAGCAGGACCCCTGAACTTTCTGCAATGTTAAGGTCGGTGGCTGTATAGCCGCTGAGGTAGCGTCTGTTTTCAGGTTGGGTTACCAGAAGAGCATCAACTCTTTTGCGTCTGATTGCAGCTTTTATTTTATCAAGTGTTTTCAACAGGTAACAATAAGTTGTTGTTACAGGGGCACAAAGTAAATAAATGCCTTTGCCCCCAGGCGATGCACCCTGCCATGCAGGTCCCGTATGGCCTCAATGGCATCAACGTTGCCCAGGTCAACCCTATAGCTGAACGGCTTCTCCAGTTCCAGCATCCGGCCGAAGCAGTTCTTATCATAGCGGATTTCGGCTCCTTCGCCATACCATTCCTGCAGGCGCCGCTTTATCTCTGCATGGTCTTCAGGTGCAGCCTGCTCTAAATCCAGGTGAATTTCTATTTCCATATTTTTTCCCTGCCCGCCACTAAAGGCTTATATGGTGTCCTGCTCCTTACAAGGTGACGGAAAATCTCTGGGCCACCAACAATTTATGCTGCTGCAGAGCGTTATTGTACTGCTCATCAAGGTCTGCCTTGACCCTTGACCACTCCTCCTGAAATTTCGGGTGCATCTGGGGGTCTACCTTCAGGCCCAGCCCGCTTTGCCCAGTCTGCTGGGCCAGGGCCTGTTCCATCTGCTGCCGGAAAGCATCTTCCACCTGCTGGCGAATTTCTTTTTTGTGTTGCCGGTAGTGGTCTAATATTGCCTTTACCTCTCTGAATATCGAGGCCAGATCGCCGCTTCCGCCCATGCACTCCAAAAGGCCCTGCATGGCCTTTTCAGCTCTCTCCTGTCCATCGTCCCGGGGCAGGGTGATATTTCTTAAAAAAGCCTGGACCAGCCCCTTAATAACAAGACTGGAGTCTGCGGATGCCGCCAGAACACCTGAAACGTCAACTTCCTTTCCCTGGAGATAATCCGCCGCCAGACGCATGCCGTCCTTGATGCGCTCTTCAGCCTGCATTTCCTCCCGGCTTGCCCTCCCCATGGAAGCCGCCCTTTCCATTACTTTTTCAAGTGTGCTTTTAATCTCTGCCATGATGAAACACCTTTTTCGCCGGCCTGTGCTGGAGTTTACAGGGGTGCCGGGTCACCCTCTTGTCTTATCAGTGAGACGCGTTTTATACGCTAAATTTATTAAAGAGACAAGGCTTGATCCTGCAAATATCCCGGCCCATTTCGCCTTTTTTTGTCTAGCTGTAGATATCGGCCCAAATAAACTATTGCTGACAAATAGTTGACCGGGCTTTTCTGCGGCAAAACAGATTTAAAAAAAGATCCATATGCAGTACATTCCACCTGCATAACCTGCCGAGGCCAACAGGCAAAAAAAAAGATAGCAGGCCTGCCGTATAATATTATATTGATATAACGTAGTTGACAACCTTTGAGGAGAATAAAAAATCATGCTGCAGACAATTGTCCTTGCCACAAAAAATGTTGGCAAGTTGAAAGAATTCCAGGAACTCCTGCAGGACTTTCCGGTGGAAATAAAAAATCTCAATGACTTCGGGCCAATCCCGGAGGTGGAAGAGGATGGGGCAACATTTGATGACAACGCCTATAAAAAGGCGTCATTTACTGCCAAGGTTCTGGGTTTGCCGGCCATAGCCGATGACTCCGGGCTGGTGGTTGAAGCACTGGGAGGCGCCCCGGGGGTGAGGTCGGCCCGCTATGCCGGTGATGCTGCGACTGATAAGGAAAATATTGCAAAGCTCCTGCGGGAAATGGCCGGGAAACAAGAGCGGGGGGCAGCTTTTGAGTGTGTCATATCCATCGCGGTTCCCTCCGGTCCTGCCCTGACCTATGAAGGCCGCTGTGAAGGAGAAATAACAACAGCGCCGCAGGGAGGCTCGGGCTTTGGCTATGACCCGGTTTTCTACTTTCCCAAGTATGGTAAAACCTTTGCGGAAATATCCAGTGCGGAAAAAAACAGGGTCAGCCACCGGGGCAAGGCAATGGCCCAAGTCATTGCCGAGTTCGACAAGATTCTGGCATGGCTTGAGGCACGCCTGGCTGAAGTAAAACCCCCCAAGCCCGACCATACCGAGTTTGCCCATAACGACTGGTCAGAAGGCGAGGGTGAGAGGTAAGCGCTTTTGCGGCCGCGCCAAAAGACGGACAGTTCTTTGCAGCCTCGCCCTGAGCGTTGCATACTATT
>JAWVYE010000164.1:0-4783 GCA_033722905.1 Desulfobulbales bacterium | reverse complement strand
TTGGGAAACTCCACTGCCGCCGCCACCGCCGCATGCAGTTGTATACAGCAAGGTCAGGACCAGCAGAAAGCCGAGACTGACTTTCCTGGTAAAAGAGGCCGGCGGGAACGTTATGTTTGTTTTTGTTGAATACATCAATTCTATATTATAACCATTTTATTGGTATAAATAATTATTTTAAGGGGCAATGAAATCAAGAATTTTTGCGTGAATTTTTTTGTCATAGGCGGCCTTTACATGATTTGCAGGGAAATTGAAGTGCCGGCCCCCTGGAAGTTCTGCGCTTTCTATAGAAACCAGCGCATCTCCAAGGCCGGGTGTTAATTCCCTGGGAAGATGCCCGGCGGGAATAATTCCGGTCAACAGGTCCGGGAACCTGATTACTTTATATTCTTCCGATGGCAGGCGGACTGCGATTTCAAACAAGGCAGGACTTGTGCCGCCAAATGAAAGTTTATTCAGTTCCCTTGGTAAAGGTCCCTGCATGGTGCCTATAAAATCTGACTCAGGTTCAAGCTCAGCAATAGCAGGGCTCTGGAGGAATTCAGCAAGTCTGCCCATGGCTCTTGTCAATGTCGCTTTGGAGTTGCCGGAGATGATCTTTGCCAACAATACTCCTGCAGGTTTGAGATAACGGGAAAATTTTGCCATATCGGTGCCGCAATGGGGACTGCATATAGTCACCAAGCCGTCAATATCACTTGTATTTCGCTCACGAAACAATTGTCGGGCAATAAGCCCCCCGCGGCTGTGCCCTATGAGATAGAGGTTTTTCCCCGGCCACTTTCTGCGCATGGCATCAAGAACTGTTTTCAGCTCATCGACAGCTATGCGAATAGGCCCGAGAGGTTGTCTCTGGGTCCAGGAAGCAAGTGTGAACCCTTTTGCTTGCAGGCAGTGCCAAAGCCCCTGGATATGCGGATCAACATGGCCTAATGAAATGGAATTATTGGTTTTTATTGTTGCATCAGTGAGAAAAATCGTCAATGGAGCCAGGCCACCCAAAACAAGGCATTTTTCCGGATCACCCCAGAAATTATTATTCATACCCAGGCCATGAATAAGAAGGACCGCAGGCATATCCGCTTCGCCGGTATGTGTCTTCAGTGAGAGCATTTTGCCAGCAGCCGGAATTTGATAATATGCCGGGTGAACGTAAATGTCATGGGCAGCTTCATAATGAATAAGGGCTGAGTAAATCAGGCCTCTTTGTCCCAGGGCAGTTTGGGTAAATTATTGAGAGCGGCAGTGTACTTTGCTTTGTCGTATGGGCGGTTTTCTTTTATAACGCCGAAAACCTCTGAGGCCACCACAAAGCCGATAAGTTTTAAGGCCTCCTCTTCTGTAAAACCCTGCTTTTGCAGCCTAATAAGGGCCTGTTTGGTTTCAGGCGGGTCATTATCCCGGATCTGGATACTGATCACCTCCAGGATAGCTTTCTTGAGTTTCTGGTCAGTGTCTTTTGCCATGGTTTTTTGGGAAACATATCAGATAGTAAAATCTGACCCTTTACCGGGGTTATATTTCGGGTGGGCCCATTACAATCATCTGCGCAATGGTCAACTTCACCCTGGCAACAGCCATGCTTCTCCGGCCGAGCAGCCCGATTTCAAGTTCAGCCAGTCTCCTGAAAAACCGGGTGCGGTCCAGCGTTGTGCCTGGATTATCAGCAGAGAGATGCTCCTGGCATTGAAAGCAGCCGGGAAAATCCAGCCTGCGGCCATCGGGCCTGGTGAAGGCGGCGGGAACGCCGTGCAATCTGCATATCATCAACCTGTAAGGATAGAGTGTGCAGAGTCCGTCTGTGTTGAGCGGGCACATTATAGCGGGCCGTTCCCCTCTGGCCAGGGCAGCTTCACAGTTGGCGACGTATTGGCCTGCCTTTGCTGTAATTTTCTGCAGCTGGCTTTCGTCAAGGGCTGCAAGGCCCTGCCAGAGATAAGCCCATTCCACATAGGTGTGATGCAGGAAATAGCTGTCGCAGCAGTTGTCAGGGCAGCCGGAGCAGGAAAAGTTTAAAGCTTTTGCAGTCTGGGCGTAGGCAGCCTCCATATCCTGGTATAGCTCAGCCAGTTTCCGGCTCAATTCAGGGGTAAGCATTATTTATCCGTTCTCGTTGAAATACTGGACCTGGTAAACTGATACATCCAGTTCGCCCAGCTTCCATTCATCGGAGTGCAGTCCGGCTTTTCTGCAAAGGTGGGTCAGGAAATCATCAGGTTTGGGCAACTGCTTCCAGACCTGGGGGAGAAACGTGGCGCGGGCCCTGCCTTTACTGATAGTTACACCGTCAATATCGGGGCGTATTTTATTCAGGAGATCACTTGCGTCTGCATACTGCAAATCCTGCGGACTGGTCAGGATGCTTATTTCGATTGCCGCCTGTTCGAGTTCATGTCCGGTGAGGGCTGGAAAACGTGGGTCGTTGAAGGCTGCATTAATGGCATTGCGCTGAATTCCCTCCAGAACTGTTTCGGAGGGTGTCAGGCACCCCATGCAGCCGCGCAGCTGTTCTTTAATCTTCAGGGTTACAAAGGTGCCGCGCTTTTCCTGAAATACCGGGGCAGAGAGATGGGTAGCGATCAGGTTCCTGAGGGCGCCATCGGCATCGGGTATCGCCAATTTTGCGGCTATGGTCAAACGAGCCAGGCGGATCAGGATTTCACCGTGTTCATCTGTGAAATGAGCTGCAATGTTTGCTGAATTCATAATAATACTTTGCCGAGTAATTACTCCCACTCAACTCCCAACATAAGACAGTTAATGCCGCTGCCTATGCCAAGCAGTGCCGCACGCTGTCCTTTACTGTATACGCCCTGTTCAATACCCATGGCCATGGTGACCGGCGCAGAGACCGAACCGGTATTGCCAAGCAAAGAAAGGGTGGCAAAATTTTTTTCCGGATCAATTCCTAATTGTTTAAAGAGAAGCCGGGCATGGGCCTGGCCAACCTGGTGACAGAAAAATACATCAATGTCGGTTGGGTGCCAAGCAAGCTCTTTCAGAAAATCCAGCCAGGTCGTCGTGGCAGTTTCAATGCCGTGCTTCATCAGCTCTTCTGAATCAGTGGACATCAGGATGGAGCCATGACCTGAACAGGGATCTTCTGCCTGACCTCCCTGGCAGAGTTCGCTGTGTTTTGTATTGGCGCGAAAGCTGCCACCGATAAACTTCAGTGTCCCCGTGCTGTGACTCTCATGGGCCATTACCAGGGCAACAGCTCCTGAGCCAATGGTAAGGGAGGCAAAAGAATATTTGATGCTCTTGCGTGTCAAATCCTTATCGGCAACCAGACTTTTTATGGTTGATTCCAGCAGGTCTTCTGCCGTTTCTCCAGCCACCAGCAGTCCGCATTTTACCTGGCCGAGTTCAATCATGCTGGCTAGAAAGATCATGCCGTCCAGGAAACCGAGACAGGCATTGGAAATATCAAATACGAGACACCTTTCCGGTAATTCAAGCTGATTATGAACAAACGAGGCAGTTGCCGGTTCCATCATGTCGCGGGAAACTGAAGTAAATATGAGGCAGTCCAGTTCATTGGCGGGAATGCCTGAGGCGGCAATGGCTTTTTGGCCTGCCAGGACCGCGCCGTCACTGGGCCTAGTCCCCTTGTTCCAGAAACGCCGTTCCCTGATGCCGCTCATGAGTTCAAGGCGGCCCCTGGGCAGCTTGAGTTTTTCGTAAACCGGCGCCAACTTTTCCTCAATGGCATCGGAACTCAACACATTGGGCGGCAGTTCATAGCCGAATCCCTGCAAATAGACATGCTGATATTTCATTAATCCACGACCTTGGCAATTATATCCGCATCAAAATAATTAATACCCATGCCGCCATCAGCAACAATGGTCTGAGCGGTCACGGCAGAGGACCGTTCTGAAAGAAGGAACGCGGCAATATTTGCAATTTCCGGAGTTTGCAGGCCCTTTTTACGCAAGGTCAGCTGCTCGGCATAAATATAACTGTCCACGTAACCGGGAATGCCTGCTGAAGCGGAAGTTTTCAGGAGTCCGGGGCAGACAGCATTGAAACGGACACTTGAAAAACTGGAGAAGCTCTTTGCCAGGAAACAAAGTGATGATTCAAGGGCAGCTTTTATCGGCGCCATATAGCCATAATTCTCTGCAGCCATCCTGGTGGTGGAAATTGATATGGTCACCACTGAACCGTTTGCGGCGAGCAATTCCTTGAAATTTTTACAGATGGAAATAAGTGAAAAACATGAAATGTCGAGGGCCTGGAGGAAATCCTTCTTGCCTGTTTCGTGGAACGGCTTGAAGCCGTCGGAATAGTTTGCAAAAGCAATTGAGTGCACTATACCGTGGATTCTGCCTTTTACAGATGCTGCAATCTCCTTTGCAACCCGGACAATATTATCTTCATCCTCCACATCACAGACAAAAACAGCGGAACCGGGGAAGAGCTTTTCTGCTGTTTCTTTCCTGGCAGGGCTCCGGACAACGTGAATAATCTCCGCGCCTGCCTCTTGCAAAACCTTGGCAATACTGCAGGCCACAGACTTCCGGTTGGCCAGACCGAATATAACGATTTTTTTTTCTGCGAGTTGTAGAAAATCCATACGTATCAAAATATTGAGGTTTGTTCAGGTAGTTTTGTGTCAGGTAAAGGCACTTTAAAAACGGTTCAAAGGGATGTCAAAGTTTTTCGAAGTTTTCCTGTATTTTTGTTGTTCAAGCATATGTCCCGACAGTGGAAATTTAATCAGCTATATATATTTTTTGCCGGCCCCGGTACTACCGGAGAAATTATTATGAGCAAT
>JAWVYE010000163.1:0-4785 GCA_033722905.1 Desulfobulbales bacterium | reverse complement strand
GTCATGGGCGACACCGGTTGCCATCTCTCCCAGTGAGCGCATTTTTTCCGACTGCAGAAGTATATTTTCTGTGCGTTTTCTTTCCGTTATTTCGTGAAATACTGCAAATCCGCAAAGTTTTCCTTCAATATATGCGGAAGACAGGGTGACCTCAACGGGGATAGTGATACCGTCACTTCTCAGGGCTAAAGTCTCAAAAGTGAGTTTGTCTCCTTTTTGCTGTTTTTTCTCTTCCAGGAACTTGCGGAATTTTTGGGCATGTATTGCACGCAAATCTGCAGGGAGGAGCATCTCTATTTCCCGGCCCAGAATATCTTTGCCCAGCCAGCCGAAAAGTTTTTCTGCCGCCGGATTCCAAATGGTTATACGCCTGAGATTGCTCATGCCCACGATTGCATCTCCGCTGGCATTGAGTATTGCCGCAAGCAGTGTTTCAAGTTTTTCACCCTTTTTTTCCGCAGCTAAACGTGTGGTCACATCCTGCCCCAGTGAAAGACAGACCGACATCTCACCCCTGTTGTCGAACTTATAAACATTATGGTACCACTCGCATGCGATAATATGCCCTGACGCAGTTCTGTTCTCTGCCAGTGAATAGACTTCGGTCTGCCCCATTTGCAGACTTTTCATTATTTCAGAAAATTTTTCCTGGGATTTGCCGCTGGCAAAAAAATCAATAAAAGGTCTGCCTAAAACTTCAGCGGCAGACCTGCCAAAAAGAATTTCGGCATTGGAATTCCAGCTGGTTATTTTTCCTTTCCGGTCCCAGCCGACAGCAGCAAGGGGAACAATTTCAATAAGTTGGTCAATTTCACCCCGGATATTTTCCATATCCTCATTACCGGCGACCATGGCTGCATAAAGACTTTCCATGCGGCTTAATATCTCCATCCACATGTTGTCTTTCAGCCGTTCCTCCTCAATGCGACTGGTAATATCCCTGGCAATATGCAGGCAATACGTATCGTTCTCATTTTTGCCGAATACAGGGTAAATATCTATCTTGAAATGGTGCGGTACAGAATCTATCATCACATCCTGCTGGGTTACACTGACCGGTTTGCCGGTAGAAAGGGCTTCATGGACCGGACACTCATCAGTCTGTTCCTTGCAGAAGTTCATACAGCTCTTTATGACTTCATGGCAGGTTTTGCCCTTAATGTCAGCAAGGCTGATGTTATTTTCAGTCAGGTAGGTATCATTGGCACTGATGATTTTGAGATCCCGGGAAAGGATTACGGCAGCTTCCCGGTATCCTTGGGCAAATATTTCGGAGAATGTTTGCGGGCTCGCCATTTTCTGCAGCATCTCCTGAAAGGTTGATTAATGCACAGTGCAGGACATGCAGGGATCAAAAGAACGGATTATATGATTCACTTCAACAGGATTTTTTTCATCAGCAATATGAACACCTGTAATGGCCTGCTCAACCGGCCCGGGCTGTCCGCTTTCATCCCTGGGAGACATGTTCCAGGCAGATGGTGTGACGACCTGATAGTTGTCGATAAGATTGGCGGAAATTTTCATCCAGTGTCCCAGGCTGCCGCGCGCCGCTTCAGTCAGGCCTGCACCGTTTGCTGTAAATTTGCTTGAGGGCTGAGCGTAAAAGGGCTCTGCCGGGTTTATTTTTTCAAGCCATACAGACATTTCCTGTGTCAGTCTGCACATCTCGCGCAGCCTGGCAAACATGCGTGTCATGACTGATGAGTCCATCTGGGTCATCATGTCTGTCAACAGGGGATCGTCAGCAATAATCATCCTGGCCAGGGGCCCCACTTCCACAGTTTTACCATCATAACGGGGAGCCTTGGCCCAGCTGTAAGCCCCACTCTTATCAGCCAGTGGGGCTGTGACCCCTTCAAGAGGGTGGCGTGCTTCCACAGCATCCCTGAAAAAGGATGAGCCGATATGTTCTTTGATAAGTGCCTGGTCAAATGGCTGAACCCTTCCCTCATAATAGCCCGACGGCAGCCAGGTATTCCCGTCAGGAAGGTCATAGGCTCCATAACTCATGTACCTGTTCGGTCCCCTGCCTATTCTATCAAGCCCGGCTGCAAGACATATTGTCAGAAAGTGGCCGAGGTCACTTTCTCTGTGGCTGGAATCCTTGTGCCATTTCAGCAGTTTGTCAAAACTGTCAATATCAAGCCATTCACTCAGGAGACAACCCAGAAATCTCTTTTCCAGAAAGTCCCGGAATTCCTTTAAAATACCGATGGTCCTGGTCAGGGTGCTGAGGTTCATGGTTGAGGTGGTCCCTGTCGGGTGGATTGCCAGGCTGTTCGGCCACTTGCCTCCCACCAGGCCCATGATTTCCAGGGCGCTCTGCCTGGCCTTCAATGCTAGCACGACAGACGAACCGCTCATGGCTGTAAAGCGTTCATTGAGTTCATTATATATTTCAAGGTCTTTATAGCAGGGATTGGCAAGATCAGGGGCAAAAAGAAGATAAAAATGGCTCAGGTGGCTCATAACCACTTCAATGCCAAGGATGAGGTTTTTCATGTAATAGCCGTTTTCAGGCATTTCGGCACCCTGGGCCTGGGCCAGGCACTTGGCGGCGGCTACTCCGTGTGAACCGCTGCATATGCCGCATATACGGGGAGTTATAACCAGTGAGTCCAGGGGGGACCTGCCCGGCATTATCCTTTCAAAACCTCTGAACATTATGCCGGAACTTTTAGCGGAAATAACCCTGTTGGACTCAACTTCTATCTCAATACGGAGATCTCCTTCGATCCTGTTAAACGGATCGATAGCTATCAAAGTTGTCATTGCAGTTCAACCAATTATTTTATGAAATATGCAATACGACAAAAAACTTATATATAAAGCATTATCAGCAGTCACTTGATCCATTTGAAAGAAACAGCATTTTTTTTCAGCCTTTCGGGACAGGCAAGCTTCGACATGCCTGAAATGCCGACAAACCAGGCTTTGGGTACATCAAGGGGAAGGGTTACCGGTACGTCACCAATTTTTCTGGTGCTGAAATATGGGCGCTGCATATCCGGAAAAAGTGGCGATGTGCAGGCGATACAGGGAAAACCGCCCCTGGTGCAGCTGCCCGTGCGGCCCAGCCAAAGTCTTTCATTACAGTCTGATTCACACAGGGTCCCTTTACAGCCGAGAAATTCAAATAAACAGCCCTGCTGGGAATAACGCACAGCTGAAGCTTTGAACTCATAATATTCATTCCTGGGGCAGCCGTGATGGGCAAGTTTGCTGAAGAATACCTTTGGACGTTGAAATTCATCCAGGTCGTCCATGTGCAGCCAGCCTTTAATGACTGCGGTCATAGTCTCAACGATCCAGTCCGGATGCGAGGGGCAGCCTGGTACATTGACTACGGGCAGTCCTGTTTTTGAAACAAATTCAGGGCCCAGCAGGCCACCTTTGCGGTTATGTATAAACTGCAATCCGCTCATATCATTGACATTTTCATGGCCGGTCACCACCCCGCCAAAGGCAGCGCAGGTGCCCACAGCCATGACCATATCGGCGAGTTTACAGAAATCCGCAAGCCAATCACGGAAAGGACGGTCATGGAGTATGAAAAACTTGCCGGAGTTGTCAGGGCCATTGGGAACGGCCCCCTCAAGGATGAGGATGTCCAACCTGGTTTTTCCGGACAGGATATCGTCAAAGATCTGCAGGACGTCGTTACCCTGCTCCCTGCTCAGAAACGGATGCCAGAGCAGATTGATGTTCAGTACTTCAAACGAGGATAGCGCAGAAGGCTGCTCAGAATTGAGGAATGAGATAGTGTCACCGCCACAGCTTGCTCCCTGCAGCCATAAGAGATTATGCATGTTGCCTTCCCGTATTTGTCAGGGGAGAATAAAAAAAACAATTACAAATGGTAATCTACCATAGAATTACAATATAGGACAAATTATTTCATTTTTAAGGCTTTAAAGTGAACCGAAAATGATAAAAAAAGCCTCTTTCGGCTTCTGGAATGGTGTGGATGAGGAGAGTGGAGAATGGAAGCCTCAAGAGGCATTGGTCTTATAATTAAATTATAAGCATGATGACATATGAGAAAAAGGGGCAAGGGTTAGTAAAATACCTGAATTGTGCCAGAGATAAATAATAAAAGAACTCAGGTGATTGAAACTGCAGGAGCAATTGAATCATGTGTCAAACCCACTGCATTGTTTTTCGACAAAATGCCAAAAAAAAAGAGCGACAGGAGTTAATCAATCAGTTGTTTTCATTTCTCCATGTCGCTTAATTCAAGATTGAGGGCCTGCATGGAAATCAGTATTTCCTTGAGTGAAATTCCCAATGATGCCAGCATAAAAAGCAGACTTACTGCAAAAACGATCTTGCCGGGGAGGATTTTGCCGCCGAAAAGCAAAAACATACACAGGACGCACAAAAACAGGCTGCCCACACCAAAAAACTGCATATTCCTGATAAGGATAACACGTTTTCGCAAGATGCTGATCTGGCCTTCCAGGTTGACGTCAGGGTTTGATTTGTATTGAGTATGCAGGCTGCGGATGCGGGAACCCAGAGCAAGGAACCTGTTGGTGTAGGCAACCAGCAGCAGTGAGACTGCCGGGAAAAGCAGGGCCGGTGTGGTGAGGGTTATTTCCATTGTATTTCACTTTAAATAATTTATTGTCGAGTTGTTCGCCATTTTACCTGTAACGCACAAGGTTGTAATAGACTATTTTAAAAAGGGTCCTTTTTATTTTACACCTTCATGCTTTTCAAAATGTAAAATATGTGGTTGGTTTTTTTGTTTTGCCATTTCACGCAGCCGAGCAGCACAGC
>JAWVYE010000162.1:0-4793 GCA_033722905.1 Desulfobulbales bacterium | reverse complement strand
GCAGTATCCCCTGGATGATCTGGAAGGCAAAGCCGGCAAGAGTCCAGCCCGGGCTTGCCTTCCAGACGAGACGGATTGCCCGGTCAATTCTCAAGACGTGCTGAATTTTTTCTTGTATAGGATTTGGCATAAGGCATCAGGACAGAATTATTCCTGAAAAGTACTGTAAGCAAGTAATTCCGTAAAGGTAATTCCCTAAAACGTAATCAAAGACCGAGTAAGCCCCGGTTCAGGGGCATCAGGGAACAGGCAGGGAGGATTCGTCAACAAGGATACGGTAGGGGCGTTTGATCCGCCACCGCAGGTGATTGTCGTCATAAAAGCCGATAACTTTTCTGCCCAGCAGCAGCTTGTGGGAGACATGGGTGCCGGATTGGAAAGTAACACCCCGGGGCGATAAACGGACAGGGTTGAGCCGGCCCCATAAGCCACCCGGACAAAAAGAACGGTAAACCGGCCTTAAGAAAAAGATAATTACGTGTAAAGCGAGACGGCGCAGATGGCAGTATCTCCAGGTCATCGAACCCCGGAGGCCGTGGGTGATTTTCCTCTGTCCTGTTCCCCGGTGCGCGGCAATTATCCTGCCGTAAATATTATCTTTTTTCAGGGTCCAGGAATCAATTGAACCATTGCCGTCGCCCTTGGTCTGAAAATGTACCCCGCATTTGCCTATAATGCGATGCACTATGTAATTATCCTGCTGGGGGGGCTTAAGCAGAACAACATCACCAACCTTGGGGTCTTCAGTGCCATAAGGTTTTATTTCCAGAATATCCTGTTTGGAGAGGGTCGGGTTCATGCTGGTGCCGACGTGCGCACAGAAAAGATTTTCAGCCGCCGCCCCCCGGTGTCCTGATAACAGACTGTTACAGCCAGCAACGAGCAGCCGGCCGGTGGTGTTAAGGTTTGCGGTTTTTTCAGCGGGCATGGGAATCTGATGGTTTTTTGGTAAGTATCATTTCAATATCATTCCAGAACTTGCCGTCCCTGCTGAGATGGAGCAGGTATGCCGGTATAGCTTTTGCCAGTTCACAGCTATTATTAAAACGAAGCAGGTTGAGGCAGTGTCTTTTCTGTTCATCGCCAAAATTGTTAGCCAGCGGCCACCAGGCCTGATCAGTGCACTCATTGATCATGCATACCGCCTCTCCTGTCCCCGCCTTTTTGACGGCATCCTTTTCACTCCTGGCCAGGAGGAAAATGGCCTGCAGGGGAACGCTGTGCTGCACATCCCAGCTGCCGCCGTTGCCACCAAACATGAATGTTGACCATGACGGCCATGGGTGGGCATGATAGGCACCATTTTGATCACGGACGACCAGGGTGCAGTCGTCTGAAAGAGGCTGCCAGGGGCGTGGCAGACGTTTGCAGGCCGTTGTTTTCCCGACTTCTCCCGGACCGGCCAGGATTATGCCTGCGCCGCTTTTTTCCACCAGGGCGCCATGGAGTAAGAGCCCGCCCTGGATTTCGACCTGGTTGCAGATAACCAGAGACAGCCGCATGAGCTGCAGGGCGAGATCACTGGCCTTCTGATCACGTGGCGTCTGGAAAACAACAGGTTTGCCCGGTCCGGCCGCAGGAGCAGCTGCAATAGAAGAATCGGCAAAGTGGTGCTCTGCCTGGCCGGAATTATCTGCCGTGACAAGCAGTACTTTTTTTTCAGGCACCCGTAATGAGGGCCTGAGTTGCATTGCTTTGGCAAAAATATCGGCAAAATATCTGGCTGCAGCATCCTCTGGAACAATCGCCCAGGAACTCCCGTCGGCAAGGGTCAGTGAGTCAGTGTGGCTTGGGTTTGTATGGATCATTGAGAATATCAGGGAAAAGGTGTTCAGCGGCGTGTTGAACGCTGTTTTTACACAAGTTAATAATAAACTGGACTTTGAAACTATGGCGCGCCCGGGAAATTCGGGCCATTGGAACAGGAACCTCCGGCGCGGCCGCCAGTTGCGCATGGTACAGCAGGAGGAACGCCACCACCATCAGCGCACTGCCCGGTTGGCACACTTCCCAGTTTGCATGCTGCACCCTCTCCTTTGGCTAATTCGCCCAGGGGGAGGATAACGGGAGTTTCATATGCGGGCTTTTTATTTTTCTTCATAGCCTGTTACCTCTAATTTATTATTATATCATTTTTAAAGGTCATTTGGAAGGTAAATCAAGGCGGCTGTCAGGAAAGAGGCCATTTTGTTCAGCAAGTTGGCAAAACCAGAATGGCGCCCATAAGGATTTCGTCCGGTAGTAATTTTGGGCCAGGCAGGCGCCCAGGCAGATGTGCTTCATCAGGCACCTGGCGCATATTCCCTCCAGCCTGCCGGGCAATTCCTGCCGCAGCACTCTCAATGTGGCATGCTCGTGCCATACCTTGGCCAGGGAGTCTTCGCCGGCTTTGCCAAAGACCAGTTCGTCAACGTGTGAGCCTATTCCACACAGGGCGTATTCACCGGTTGGCAGCACCCCGAGAATTGAGAGAATGCTGCAGACGCCACAGTCATCGTCAGCCGCGAGCCGGCGCAGAGATCTGAAGGCGGCCGGATAATCGAAAAAAAGCTTTAGGGGTGTGCCGGCAGCAAGTTCAGTTTCGACCTTTCTGCCCAGCTTGATTGCATCCTTGATTGCCAGTCCGGCAGCACCGTTATGGATGGCCTCGCCCCGTCCTGTAGGCTGGATGATGTTGAATTTCACAGACGCAGCTCCAAGTTTTTCAGCAAGGGCTGTGACATTCCGTACCTGTTCAACATTATCTTGCATGACTGACATGATAACCTGCACATTGATGTTGTGGGCAGCGAACATGCCAATGGCGGTTTTCGCCTTGGCAAAAGCCCCTGCAACTCCCCGGATAGAGTCATGGGTAGCAGCGTCGGCGCCATCAAGGCTCACGCAGACAAAAGGGTTTTGCAGCCGGGCGACCTGCCCGGCAATTTCATGCGAACAGAGCAGGCCGTTGGTCTCCAGGACCAGGTGAAGTTTTTTCTGCTGCAGAACCTGGAGAAAAGCAGAAAAGTCAGGATGGAGCAAAGGTTCACCACCGGTCAGTTTGACACCAGTTAACCCAAGGGGCAGGGCCTCGGCGATGATTTTCTGAAAGAGCTCAAAATCCAACAGGGCATACCTGCTTGCGTCCGGATCGTAGCTGGGGGCAAGCCAGCAATGGCGGCAACACAGGTTGCACCCCTCGGTAAGATAAAAATAGAGCTGGCTTAAGGGGAACTTCAGGGAAAGGCTTTTCTTTTTATATAACGCTTCGGTCATTTCAGGCACTTTTAACAAACCCCGGGATTCTGCCACCCTCTGCAAGGAATTTTTGCAGACAGGCATCGGGACTTGGACGGTTCGGTTCGCCGGTGAAGTTATAGGCCAGGCCGGGACAGTTGCCGGTGCAGTACTTAACGTAACTGCAGGAACTGCATTCCTTGAAGCCGGCCAAAGGTATGTTTTGCCGCTGCCGCAGATTTTTCAGGACAGGGCTTTGCTGCCAGGTTCTCTCCAGGGGGTCATGGTTTATCCGCCCCAGTTCAAGGTGGGCCAGCATTGTACAGGGTATGATGGTGCCATCGGCACGTACGGCTATTTTTGCCCGGGTGCAACCACATCCGGTAAGGCGGCCGCCATTTGCAAACTGCGGTGCGTCTGCCTGCTTCCCTTTTTCCATACGGGTCCAGGCATGGGCCTCAGATAAGGGGCCGGCCTGCGCGGTTATGCGGCCGCCATACCTTTGTTCCAACTGCAAGAGGATATCCATGGCTTTCTGACGCTCTGCAACCCTGAGCAGGAGATCCTCCCCGTTTTTTCTGCAGGATCCGAAGTACCCTGCCGCATTGGTGCTGAAAGCCGGCAGCCCGAGTTCCTCCAGGAGAAAGCGGGCGGTGTTTTCCAGATCATCAACATTCTGGCGGTGGATGGTGACCCGGACATGCACTGGGATGCCATGGCCCTGCATAATTTTTATGCCCCTGACTGCCCTGGCAAAAGAGCCTTTTCCTCTTCCGGTTTCATGCACTTCAGCGCAGGAACCGTCAATGGAAACCTGTACTGAGTCGCAGCGTCCGGTACCGGCAATGATCTCTGCTACAGGATCATTGGCCAGCGTTCCGTTGGACACGATGGTAAACCGCATGTTGTTTTTGACAATGGCGCGGATCAGTTCAGGAAGATCTTCCCTGATGAATGGCTCGCCGCCTGCCAGACAGACATCCATGACCGCACATTGCCCCAGTTCATCGATGAATTGCAGCCAGTTTTCTGTAGGCAAATCCCGGTAAGTAACGTGTTTATTGTCAAAGTAATAACAATACCTGCATCGCAGGTTGCAGCGGGAGGTGATCTCCAGGTCAACCGAGCGCGGGGTCCGCATAATCTGGCTTGCAGGGGGATATTGTTGCATCAAACGGCTGAATCGAGTTTTGACCCTATAAAACCGCGCTTGGTCAGGTCTTCAAGAAAAGTTTGTATTTCCAGGGCTGCAGTGCCGGGCACATCGGAAAAATCCGATTCTATCCTGGCGGCGATATCCTCAACAGAGTTTTTGCCATCCAGCAATTCCCAGACAGCCACACCCACCGGGTTCACACCAACCGCCTCAGCAGTGTCAGGATTGAACAGTACGGCCCAATCATCAAACTCCTTGCGGAGGACAACAACTGGATTCGGGATCGGCTTTCTGCTGTGCATAATTCTTTCTCGTATTATTTTTATTGTCTAATCATACATATGGTACGCATACATATAATAGACAAATATCATCATAAATAAAACAGGGTAATTTTTAACTGTACGGAAAGCCTTCTTTC
>JAWVYE010000161.1:0-4813 GCA_033722905.1 Desulfobulbales bacterium | reverse complement strand
CGATTGAAGTTTGTCATGGAGCTGTGTGAAAGGATCCAGACCCTTGTTTTCGGGGAAGTAATTGCCGAGGGCACACCGCAGGAGATCAAGAATAACCCCGATGTTATTGAGGCTTATCTCGGCAGGGAGGACATCCACTGATGCAGCTGGAGATAAAAAACCTGCATGTCTCCTATGGCAATATCAGGGCGCTTCATGCTCTTGATTTTGCCATTGACAGGGGTGAGATCGTCTGCATCATCGGGGCCAACGGTGCCGGAAAAAGCACGACATTACGGGCCATTTCCCGCCTGCTGCCGGCCGGCAAAGAATCCATAATGACCTTTGAGGGCAAAGATCTGCTGCAGTACCAGCCTGACAGGGTTGTCAGTGAACTTGGTATATCGCATGTACCTGAGGGACGTCGTCTTTTCGGCAACCTGACCGTCATGGAAAACCTGCGCCTGGCAACCTTTGCCCGCAAGGATAAGGATAAGGTTGCCCGGGATACTGATCGGGTTTTTGCAATTTTCCCGCGTCTAAAGGAGCGCCAAACCCAGATGGCAGGCACCTTGAGCGGTGGGGAGCAGCAGATGCTTGCCGTGGGCCGTGCCTATATGAGCGGCCGCCGGCTTATGCTCCTGGATGAACCTTCCATGGGACTGGCGCCCCTTCTCATGCTTTCCATGTTCGAGGCCCTGAAGGAAATAAACCGGGAAGGCACAACAATCCTTCTTGTTGAACAAAACGCCCGCCTGGCCTTAAAATTCGCCCAGCGTGCCTATGTCCTGGAAAACGGCCGCATGGTGTTGGCAGGACCTGCAGCAGACCTGCTCAATAATCCTGAAGTTAAAAGAGCTTACCTGGGAGGTTGATAGAGAAATTATGCAAGACTCCAAAAAGAGCAAAAAATTAAAGATAGGCGACAAGGTTGAGCTCAGCAAAGCATTCACCGAGGAGGAAGTGTTTCACTTTGCCGAAATCTCCACTGACAAAAATCCGCTGCACCTGGACAGGGACTTTGGCAGGGCTTCGGTTTTCGGCCGCCGTATTGTCCACGGCATGCTGGTCGCCAGCCTGTTCTCAGGTCTGATCGGTATGGAACTCCCCGGCCGGGGCAGCATCTACCTTGGGCAGCATCTCTCATTCAGAGCTCCGGTAGCCATTGGCGAACAGGTCACCGCCTCGGTTGAAGTCATCCATATCCGGCCGGACAAGCCGATTATCACTTTACGCACTGTTTGTGTAAATTCCGAGGGTAATATTGTCATTGCAGGTGAAGCGGTTGTCAAGGTGGACCCGGAAATAGTCTAGACTGACCGGGGATTAATCTGCAGCGATAACAAGGCGTTTATTTTTTCTTAACCTGCCCGGGCCGGGAATATAAAATGACACGCCCGCAGTTTGAGTACAGCCCCTTGAGAAGATCAGATCACGAAGAGTTGTCCGTTACCAGCCCTGATAGACAACGGCACCGGCACCATGACAGGAGAGTCTGCTTTCCGTTTCAAGCAGGCCCAGTTCAAGTCCGCCGATATAAAAAACACCTTTTCTGAAGAAAAACTTGTATATCTTATAGAGCAGACGGATCAGGGATGATTCCCTGCTTTTTTTCTTGTATACAAAGCCGATGCCGTTGTCGATACCCAGAAACAGCTCCTTTTCATCTCCATTACTGTCAGTAATCTTACAAAGCAGCAGGCAGAGAACCGGGTACTGCTGTTGAAATTTTTTTTGGAAGTATGCGGCAAACGAGACGGTGTCAATGGCATTCCAGAAGCACTCTTTCAGGACAAGCCTTTTGCGCATCCAGGCACGTTTGACATCCTGATCATTGCTTTTTGCCACCATCTGATCTGAATAATCGATAAAGGGAGCCAGGCTGGACTGTGACAAGAGACCGTATGCCCTTTTGCGATAATACTTATGATCCTTGATTGCCAGGATATACTTTCTTTGGTCCCACCAGTTCAATGTATGCCATTGACAAAATCTCTTATCGTTGAAAAGGAAGAGAAAACCGTCAACCAGGGTGATCCGGTCAGGGGATATGTGCTGTGCTGCTAAGAAATCACGCAGAACTCCGGTAATGCTTTCCCGGCTGGCAGCAAGCATGGCAGCATGATTTTCAGCAAAATCCTCCTGCAGTGCCAAACAATTAATTTTCTCCAGTAATGTAAAAATACTATCAGCTGATCGGGAATGCTGCATCATGGCCATACACAGACCTGTTCAGAGGTTGAGAATCGGGTCATGCAATAAAGGACTCTGGCATGTATGAGGTGAATAAAGTTTTCATGGCTGCAGTATCAGCGGACCTTGACGCGGAAAAAGGCACGATCACCGTACAGCCTTTCTCCATGAAGAAACGGACAACATCCTCATCGTCATCAAGGAGATATACCCTTTTCATGTCCTCGGGATTTTCCATATCCAATCCTTCCTGGGCGACAATAATATCAAAATGGTATTGCTTGTAGTCCTGGGTGTTGCTGGCGATGATATTACCGAAGGAGTCGTTACCCCCTACCCCGTTTTTATGGACGGGCCTGAATATGTTCTGCTCTTCGCCAAATACAAGGTCCATGTAATATTTTATAAGATCATGACCTGAAAGGGCCTCGGCATCGACAACATCGGCACTGGCATCATCATTGTACGAGGCTATATAGACGGCATGACCGCTGTTGACAGCCCTGTGAACGAATTCAGCAAACCCTTTTTTGACATTCCTGTGAATATGCTCCGGTGTCAGATCCTTGCCGTAGGCAACGGAACCGGTATGCAGAATGGTGATGGTCCGGTCGAAATCAAGCATATAAACGCGCCTTTCCTCAGCAGGTACCGGTTTGCATACAGGTTCTGGCACTGTTTCTTTTTTCTTACGTAAAAAACCAAACATTTTTTTGTCCTGTAAATTATTCAGCTCTTGAAACGGTACGATACTCCGCCAGATTCAACCTTCGCTTGCGTTTGCATAATGATTCCTTTGAAATGGGTATCGATGTCAAAAATTTACGCTGCACCTTATACTACATTGAAACTCTTTCTGCCATTCTAACTTTCCAGGTGGATATTACCAGCGTAAATCATGATTCTTTCTGCGTATTGAACCTGAGGAAAAAAAGATGCTCAGGGGGTTACTTTGCCCGGTGCAGCAGCCCACGCTGCACCAGTGCATAAACGAACAGGGCTGCAATAACCGATATTGCAGCCCTGTATCACATGGAAGTATCCTGAGCGGATACCTGAAAATAATTATTTCTTTGCGCGCCATTCCTCAAGTATTGCGGCTGCAGAATCACGGCCGCCCAACCCGAAAGCAATGGCTATTGCAACTGCTATGGCTCCAAGCAACAGGCCGAAGGCCATATTGATTATCTGGCTCGCAATCCCCATCTGGCCAAGGGCCATGGCACTGGCAAATATAATAATAGCGACCCTGGCGGCAAAAGACACAAAATCAGCACTGGGCAGGCTGCTGGCCTTAATCGCCTTAGCAGCCAGATTTGCCAGGAACAGGCCGATACCTAAAATTATAATACCGGTGAGTACCTGCCCGGCAAAAACTATAAACTGTGAAGTCAATTCGGAAAGTATGGTAAAGCCAAGAATCTCAGATGCTTCAATGGCGGCAAAAAGCATGATGCCTGCCAGGACAAGACCCCCAACAAAACCTGCCGGAGTTTTGACATTTGCAGCGGCTTCCCCTTCTGCAGGAGCCATACTTGCCAAGCCGAGTTTTTCCGGAATAGAATTAAAGCCGAAACCTGTCAGCATTTCTGTAGCCAGGCGGGCTACAATCCTGCCGACGTAGTAGCCTATTGCGAGGATGACCGCTGCGGTAAATATTGACGGCAATGACGACAGGACGATATTGAGCATATTGCTGATTGGCGCCGTTACGGCATTGAGCTCAAGTATATCAAGGGTTGCTATCAGAATGGGGACTATAATAAAGAAATAAGCCAAAGTGCCCAGCAGGCCGGATATCTTCAAGGCCTCACCGCCGACCTTTTCACTTAACGTATCAGCTCCTGCACTGGCAGATATTTCTGTAATGAATTTACGGGCAAGACCGGCAAAAAGGAAGCCGGCTCCCAGCACAACTGCGGCAATCAATATTGTCGGGATTTTTTCAAGAACAAGGTTGAGCATATTGCTGATGGGCTCTGTTATTGAACCCAGATTAAGTGAATCAAGAGCCAGGGTAATACCGGGTATAATAATCAGTATATAGACGATTGCCCCTGCAATTGCGGACAGTTTCTGTTTTTCCAGGCCTATTTTCTCTCCAAATGTGTCAACTCCCAATGAAGCGAGAAGAGTTGTGACTATCTGGCGGACAATTTTGGCGATTATCCAGAAGACCAGCAGGAATATCGCCGCAGCAAAAATATTGGGAATAAAGGCCATTGTTTTATCCAGCAGTCCCTGAATAGGCTCGAGAATACCGCCTAAAGCCGTGGTCGATAACGCCCCCATTATTCCCGGCAGGAATAGAACGAAGATAAAAATATAGACAATGGTGCTGATTGTTTTAGTGACCGGTAATGGCTCCTCGGCTTCCTTGTCGAATATCCTGGCCAACTTTTCATCAGCTGCCATTGCCGTCATCCCTTTTGTGATTAACAGGGACAAGACAGTAGCCAGGCCCCAGGCAATCAAAAGCATTACCCCGGCTCCAATCAAATTCGGGACAAAGGCGGCTAGCGGGGACAGCAGATCCTGGATAGGTTCTGTAATGATTTTCAGGTTCAGGGCCTCAAAAAAAGCAATGAGAACAAAAAGCATCAGCAGGTAAAAGAATCCCTTGCTGAGGCCGTCGGCAAGG